>NZ_JBANDI010000028.1:0-53645 GCF_039123485.1 Flavobacterium sp. PL12 | reverse complement strand
TTAAAAAAGCGCTTTAATTTAATTATCGCACAGACACTAATTACTAATTTGTCATTCCGGAGGAATCTCAACAATTACTTATTTACAAAAATCAAAAGCAATGAGATGCTTCCAGCGTGACAAACTTTATAGATAGAATTTTTTTTTAAAGTATTTTACTTAGTTACCCAAGGTAATAAACTGGACTAATTTGTCATTCCGGAGGAATCTCAACAATTACTTATTTACAAAAATCAATAGCAGTGAGACGCTTCCAGCGTGACAAACGTTGTAGAGAAACTCTCTTTATAAAAGCGCTTTGATTTAATTAGCTGAGTTACAAACTAGACTATTATGTCATTCCGTAGGAATCTCAACAATTAAATTTTCATAAAACTCTATAGTAATGAGACGCTTCCAGCTTGACAAACGTGATAGAGAGAGTTTGTTTAAAAAAGTATTTTAGTTAGTTACCCAAGGTAATAAACTGTACTAATTTGTCATTCCCGAGGAATCTCAAAAATTACATATAGACAAAAATCAATAGCAATGAGACGGTTCCAGCGTGACAAACGTTGTAGAGAAACTCTTTTTAAAAAAGCGCTTTGATTTAATTAGCTGAGTTACAAACTATACTATTTTGTCATTACGGAGGAATCTCAAAAATTAGATATATACAAAAATCAATAGCAATAAGATGATTCCAGCGCGACGAACGTGATAGAGAAAGTCTTTTTAAAAAAGCGCTTTAATTTAATTATTGCACAGACACTCATTACTAATTTGTCATTCCGGAGGAATCTCAACAATTATTTATTTACAAAAATCAATAGCAATGAGACGCTTCCAGCGTGACAAACGTGGTAGAGAGAGTTTGTTTAAAAGTGTGCTTTAGTTAGTTATCCGAGGTGATAATCTGTACTGATTTGTCATTCTGGAGGAATCTCAACAATTACTTATTTACAAAAATCAAAAGCAATGAGACGCTTCCAGCGTGACAAACGTGGTAGAAAGAGTTTGTTTATAAAAGTGTTTTAGTTTAATTATCGCAACGACAAATTATCCTCTTTTTTCATTCCAGAGAAATCTCAACAATCACTTACTTGCAAAAATTATACTAAGACAACTAAAAAGTTATAATTACAATGAAAGAAAAACGAATTTCGATCTAAAACCTTACTTCTCTCCTTCCCATTCTGCGTAAAATTGAGATAAAAATCCTTGCATATAACGATGTCTTTCAGTAGCTATTTGCTTTCCAGTCTCAGTATTCATTTTATCTTTAAGTAAAAATAACTTCTCATAGAAATGATTAATCGTAGGTGAAGCACTCTTTTTGTATTCTTCCTTAGTCATTTTAGTATTCGGTGCGATTTTAGGATCGTAGATTGCTCTATTTTTGAAACCTCCATAATTAAACATTCTAGCTATTCCAATAGCGCCTAAAGCATCTAATCGATCTGCATCTTGAACAATATCTAATTCTTTAGAGTGGAACTCCTTTTCAAAATTTCCTCCTTTAAAAGAGATGTTTTCAATGATTTTTATAACATGATCAATTGTAGGCTGATCAGTATCTTCCGCTTTTAAAAATTCACGTGCTATTTTTGGACCAATAGTCTCATCACCATTATGAAATTTACTGTCGGCAATATCATGAAGCAACGCTCCTAATTGTACTACAGCAGTGTCACAAACTTCATTTTTAGAAATCAGTATTGCATTTCTATATACTCTTTCGATGTGAAACCAGTCATGACCACCTTCGGCATTTTCTAGTTTCGCTTTAACGAAAGATATTGTTTTACTTATTAAATCAGACTTTATCATTATTTATGTACTCTTAAAAAAAATGTTGAATTCTAAAGCTATTACTTTAAAATTCAACACTTAAATATTTATTTAGAACTCTAAAATTTATCTTATTACAGCCGGCTCTACCCATTTAAAAATATGAGATTCTTGCGGAATCACTAATCTTTCTGAAACTCTTGCCATTCTCGCTGGTAATTTCATTAAATAATCACGCGCTTTCTCTGCTTCGTCTGTTAATCCGCTCATTTTATCGATTTCCCATTTGTCAATCAACTTTTGCATAATATCAACATAATCTGCAGCGGTGTAAACACCAATTCTTTGAGCCGAATCAGAAAACTGTTCGAATGCTGAACTTATTTTCTCACCTGATTCTCTTAAGAAATGAGCAGGCATTACGATTTTAGCTTTCATCATATATTGAAAAGCAAGCATCATTTCACTTGGATCTACTTGAAAAATACGAGTTACAAATTCGCTATATGCATGATGATGGCGCATTTCGTCACCAGCAATCATTTTACACATTTTAGATAATTTGTTATCACCATATTTCTTAGCCATTTGTGCTACTCTATTATGAGAAACGTAAGTCGCTAATTCTTGAAAACTAGTGTACACGAAGTTTTTGTATGGATCTCTACCGGTTCCAATATCAAAACCATCATTGATAAGATGTTGCGTAGTCATTTCGACTTCACGCATATTGACACGACCAGACAAGTACAAGTACTTGTTTAATAAATCACCGTGACGATTTTCCTCACCAGTCCACTGTCTGATCCATTTAGACCAGCCGTTTCTTTCCACATTATCAATTCCATCAACATCCATTAACCACGATTCGTATGTTGGCAATGCTTCTTCAGTAATAGTATCTCCTACTAAAGTTACCCAGAAATCATATGGTAATTCTTTTGCAATTTCACGTAATTCTTTTACCTCATCAAAAAAAGTATCACTCTGAGAATCAGGCAAAAAATCTGTAGGCTGCCATATTTTTTCTACTGGGATTAGATACTGATCGACAAAGCTATCTACGTTTTTTTCTAAAAACTGCATTACTTCTAATCGAATATTTTTTATTGACATTATGTGTATGTATTAAATTTTTATTCCTTGAACAACTGCTTTTTCCGTAATTTCCATCAATTCAGAAAATTCATAATCTTTAACCGCAATTGGTTTATGTACTACAAAGGTAAGGCGATTTCCTAAACCTAAAGGGAAAAACCCATATTTTACTACTTTCCAGGAATTATTAATACTAACTGGAACAACATAAGCAGATGGAGCATATTTACATAAAATTTTCAAACCACTTTGTGCAAATTCTTTGGGTTTCCCGGTTTTACTTCTAGTTCCCTCTGGAAAAATAACTGCCGAACGATTATTAACTTCTATATATTCACCAAGACCTTTTATCGCTGGAATCGCTTGCTTAGGATCTTTTCGATCAATAAGAACTGATCCACCGTGGCGTAAATTAAATGACACACTAGGTATACCGCTTCCTAATTCTTTTTTACTTACAAATTTACAATGAAAACGACGAAAAAACCAAATCATGGCAATTATATCGTACATACTTTGATGATTTGAAACAAAAATTAACGGTACGTTTTTAGGAATACTTTCTATATTCTCAAATTTGTAGGTAGTGCCTAAAATATTAGTGCATCTCAGCAAGAAAAAATTAAGATAATCGACACTTACTTTGTGTGCGTGATAACCAAAAACATTAAAACAAACCCACTGAATTGGATGAAAAACAAGCAATGTCAGACCGAAAAATAAATAATAAATTACGGAAATAGGATACGAAATTATTTTTTGCATGCATTAAAAATTAACTGCAAAAGTAAGAAATATATTTTTAGCGCTATTTAAATCCAAAACAATATATCGACTCAGCGTTTAATTGTAACTTTGCTTTTCAAAAATTACGCCTTTTTTCTATCAAAATGAATTTCAAGTACCCAAAAAACGAAAAGCTAAAAAGTAAAATCACTATCGGTTTATTATTTACTGAAGGGAAATCAGTTTCAAAATATCCTTTGCGTTTAGTTTATAAGGCAGGTACTTTTGGCGAAGGCGAGAAAATTAAAATGGGAGTTTCAGTTTCAAAGCGAAACTTTAAAAAAGCAGTCGATCGCAATTATTTTAAGCGAATTCTCCGCGAAACTTATCGACTTAACAAACATTTATTGATTGACAATTTAGATCAACCTTATTCTTTTATGTTTTTTTATCAAACGAAAGACAGATTGTCTTACGATGAAATAAATACTAAAACGATTCAACTCTTTGAGAAATTCATAACTCAAAACTGTACTAAAAACTCTTTACAGAGCGAGCCGATTCCAGAAATCTAGCCAATCATTTATTACAATATCTAAGCATCTTAATTTGCTCGTTTCTTGGGCAAAATTATTCGTGATTTATTTCTAATTTAGTGTTTTCTAATTTAGTCCATAAAATCATGAATTTCTCCTTTCCAAAAAAAGTCATAATACCTATCGTAGCTTCTGGATTTCTATTTATAGGCACTAGTTTCAAAGATGATTTTTTTGAGATAGCTAAGCAAATCGAAATATTCACTACGCTATTTAAGGAATTAAATAAGAATTATGTAGATGAGACTAATCCCGGAGATTTAATGGACAAGGCAATCAAAGGAATGTTAGCAAGTCTAGATCCGTACACGGTTTATTTCAACGAGCAAGATGTAATGCGATTTAAAATAAATAATACAGGAGAATACACAGGCATTGGTGCTGTTTTATCTCGAAAAAAGGAGCAACTTATCATCAAAGAAGTTTACAAGAACTTTCCAGCAGACAAAGCAAGTCTAAAAGCAGGAGATGAGATTATTCAAGTAGGCGATATACTTTTATCAGAATATAAAGATGAGGCTTCAAATCTATTCAAAGGGACGAAAAACACTAAAATAGATATTAAATACATTAGACAAGGAAAAGTAAATACAACTCAAATTATTCTTGATGAAGTAGAAATAAAATCAGTTCCTTTCTTTGCAAAAATCGACGATAAAACGGGTTACATCGTTTTAGCTCGTTTTAATAAAAAAGCATCGCAGGAAACTAAAGATGCTTTGGAGCAATTAAAAAAAGAAGGTGCTGAACGAATTATTTTAGATGTAAGAGATAATCCTGGTGGATTGTTAAACGAAGCTGTGAATATTTGTAATTTATTTGTTGCAAAAAATGAAACCATTGTGACAACAAAATCGAAAATTGAAAAACATACTAGCACTTACAAAACTACTAAGGATCCTGTTGATACTCAAATTCCGTTAATTATACTTGTCAATGATCGCAGTGCTTCAGCATCAGAGATTGTGGCTGGTGCTTTACAGGATTTAGACCGTGCTGTTGTGTTGGGAAGTCGCAGTTTTGGAAAGGGATTAGTACAAAGACCAGTTGATTTAACCTTTGGTACCCAACTCAAAGTAACTATTTCGAGATATTACACGCCATCGGGAAGATGTATTCAAGCATTGGATTATTCGAAAAAAGATAAAAATGGTATGGCTATTAAAACTGACGAGAAGAATTTTAATGCTTTTAAAACAAGAAAAGGACGAACTGTTTATGATGGTGGCGGAATCCAACCTGACGTGGAACTTGAAGAAACTAAATCAAGTCCGATCACCAATGCATTACTCAGAAATGACGGAATTTTTAATTATGTGACCAGTTATTATTATAAAAATCCAAATCTAGGCGCTAAAATTCCCGTAATAACTGACGCTGACTATTCTGATTTTAAGCAATTCCTAAAAGCTCAAAAATTCTCTTTTGATACTGAAACGGAAATAGCATTGAAGAACACTTTGGCTGTAGCCAAAAAAGAAAAACTAGACGAATCCATTCAAGCCGAATACCAACAGCTATTATCAGCGCTTCAAAAAACTGAAAACAGTTTACTAGATAAAAATCAAAAGGAAATCAAAAATTTAATGGTCGATGAAATCATAAAAAGATATCAATATCAAGAAGGCTTATACCAATATTACATTCAAAACAATGCGGAGATTAAAAGAGCAACTGCACTTTTAGGAAATACTAACGCTTACAATACGATTCTCAAAATATAAAAATTATTCCTTGATCATCTCTATATGAGGAATATCATCTTCTAAATACATTTCGCTGGTTTGGACAAAGCCGTGACTTTCATAAAATTTTTTGAGGTACAATTGTGCGCCAATAGTAATTGCGCTTACACCAAAGTGATTTTGAATTCCTGCTATAGATTCTCGCATTAAATCGTGACCCCATTTTCTATCTCTGTAATTGGCAGCAACGGTAACACGACCTATTGATGCATTATCAAAACTAATACCGGGTTTGAATAGTCTGGCATGGGCAACAATTTTACCTTCAAATTCACCAGTAAGATGCAAAGCTAATTTGTCTTTACCATCAAGATCTAAATAAACACAGTTTTGCTCAACCACAAAAATTTCGCTTCTTAGTTGTAATAAATCATATAGTTCGTGAACAGAAAGTGCATCGAAAGGTTTAATGTTCCACTGTATAGCCATAGGTAGGTTGCGTTATAAAATGCAAATTAAAGAAATTTATAATTACCTTTTATTAATAGCAACTGATTTTATAATGGCTTCTAATTCATGCATTAAATCTCTCTTATCCTTTGAAGGGGCATAGCAAAAACCTTCTAACACTAAGATTCGATTATATTCAGGATCAATTATAGCATAATTAATAAAAGGACCAGACATGAAATCATTGTTTAATTGCCAAGTTCCTTTTGTTTCATAAGCTTCTTTTCCATCTTGATTGCTTTTAAAAAGGTACGGTGCATACGCTTCTTCAGTAAGCATATTTGTATTCGGTTCTTTGCCACTTATATATAAATTCCCAATAGAATCGCGCATTTTAACGATGCAGCTAATTAAATCTCCTTTACGATTAATAGTGTTTAGCGGAACTTGATAAATTAAAATGCTGTTATTTCCACCTATTATTTCCTTCTTCAACCACATGAAATTACTTTTTTGAAGAACATACACGTAACCAGTTGGGATTTGTACTGAAATATGAAACTTATTACCAATCACTTTAGGATCTATCAAAGTTTGGCTGTTGATTTTTTGGGTTTCCAAAATTTCACCTTCCTTAATAATCTGAATCATTTTTGGAGCGTTCTTTTCGATACAACTTATAATATCTGCTCCCGTTTTCCCTGAGATATGAAACACATTTTGAGGTGATGCGTATTGATCTTTACGGATTTCAAACTTGTTCTCTTCGGCTTTCTTCACAACGATTATTGCTCGCGTGTCAGTCATGAATCCTTCGAGTAGTTTTGTTGGATACTGATTGATGTTGAATAATGGTTCTTCTTGAGGCAAACCAATTACTGGTGAAGCAAATTTATTTCGAATGCTATCGCCAATATCTCCATTCCATAATTGATCATCAATGATGACAGAAATGGTGTTTATTTTTCCAACTGTTTTGCGAGGTAGCGCTTCATTTTCTTTTTTACAAGAAAATAATAACAGCGAAACAAAGAAAAATATAATATGGGTTTTATTCATAACTAATTTGCTAATAGATAAAACCCAAATTTATAGAAGTTTATTCTATTATCCGTTAATTTTCAACTTCATTCCAGGTTTAATGTCTTCACTGCGAATATCATTCCATTTTTTTAAGTCGGAAATAGTAATTCCAGGATATTTTTTAGCAATACTAAATAAAGAATCTCCTTTTTTAACGTAATAATCTGTTGCTGCTTTATTTGAAGCCGTTGTATTATTCGCTTTAGTTTTGAATGAATTCACTGTTGCTTTATCAGTTATAATTACAACCTCATCCTTAGCAACAATTAAATTTTTACCGACAGAAATAGTGTTATCCCGAAGTTTATTCCATTGTCTCAACTCTGCTAACGAACTTCCAAATTTAGTAGCGATTCCCCCTAAGTTGTCACCTTTTTGAACGGTATACTCAATATCTTTTCGCTCTTGAACTATTGCGATATCTTCTTTAGGACTCAACTCCTTTTTTGCTACTTGCAACGAAATTCCAAACTGCACATTTTCATTTGCGAGATTATTCCATTCTTGAATTTCAGCTACAGTAACATTATATTTTTGAGCAATACTACCTAAATTATCACCTTTTTGAACTACATAAACAGAAGCTAAATCTGCTGATGTAGCAATAGTTTTTTCTTCTTTGTTAGATTTTGATGCTACAGCTTGATTTTTCGAATTAAGCTCTGACGACGCATTATCAATTTTTATATCTTTATTGATAACTTTACTTGTAGTTTCTGTGCTAATAATTTTCAAATTTCTACCGTAAGCAATTGAGTTACTTTTAAGATTATTCCATTTTTTCAATTGAGAAATAGATACATCATATTTGTTTGCTACCGCACCCAAGTTATCACCTCGTTTAACTTTATAAAAAGTAGTTTTTGAAACCCTATTATTTTGATTTGAAGCGCTAGTTTTATTTCTTGAAGCAACTGCTTTGCTTGCTTGAAATGGTCTTTCGCGACCTTCTAATTGATATTGAGCATAGGCATAAATCTGATCTTCATTAGAAGCAAAAATCGCAATTTTATCTTGCGGCAATCTTAAATAGTGGTTCTGCTCTTTGTAAGATGGTACAACATTCAATTTATAAGACGGATTTAAAAGTTGCAATTGTGCAATGGGAACATCTAGTAAATCTCCTATTTGTTTAAAGGACATTTGTTGCTTGATCATAATAGTATCGGTCGCAAAATGTTTTATTGCTGCTCTTTGAGGTACAATCCCGTGTTCTTTATGGTATTCGTAAAGATACATCGTGGCTAAAAAAGCAGGAACGTATCCTTGAGTTTCCTTGGGAAGGTTTTTTCTAATGTTCCAATAATTTTTTTGTCCTCCAGAACGTCTTATGGCTTTAGATACATTTCCTGGACCTGAATTATAAGAAGCCAAAACTAAATCCCAATCGCCGAACATTTTGTACATATTAGTCATGTACTGAGTTGCGGCTGCACTAGATTTCAAAGGATCACTGCGCTCATCGACATAAGAATCAATTTTAAGACCGTATTGCTTTCCTGTATGATACATAAATTGCCATAAACCAGTAGCGCCCATTTTAGAAACTGCTTTTGGGTTTAAAGCGGACTCAACAACAGCAAGATATTTTATCTCTAATGGAACATTTTGTTTTGCTAATGCTTCTTCAAATATTGGGAAGTAATATTCTGAGACACCCATAAGTCGCTCAAAAGATTTTTTTCTATTCTTCAAAAATGATTTGATGATATTTTCTAATCCTTGATTGTATTCTATATTAAAAGGTGATTTAGCATCCATTGCCGCTAATCTTTCTTTTAAAAGATCTGTTGGTAATTCATAGTCAACGGAAGCATCAATATTTACGTTTTGAATATCCTCAGAAATGGAATTAAATAAATCTAAACTTACTAATTCGTTCATCCACAAACTGTCTACTCGAGAAGCTAATGCATTGTTTACAAAGGAGTTCTTAATAGAATCTAAATAGGATAATTTTGTTTCAAATTTCTCAGATACTTTACTTTCATAGCTTTCTTGCGAAAATAACTGTACTGATAACAATAGAAAAAACGATAGGGTGGTATTTTTTATACTCATAGTTTTACGATCAATGATCTATATTTCAAATGATTACAAAGCTCAATTTTTACAAACTTAGTAGCTTAAAACTAAAAATTTCTTTATTTATTGTTAAAAATGTAATATTTCGTTTATTTGTGCAGAAATTTCGACTGATTCTCTATAAAAATGTCATTAAACGAATAATTCAATATGTTTTTGAACGAAAAAACCTTAACAACAGAGTTATTGTTAAGGTTTTAAGAAACGTTTATGTAATTTATACTTTAAGAGCGCTATTTTTAAGTTTCTAAAAAGTAATTTGTGATTTCTTTTATAATTAATCTAAAATAGCTGCTATTCCAGGAAGTACTTTTCCTTCTAGCATTTCTAGCATTGCGCCACCACCTGTTGAAACATAGCTTACTTTATCTTCTAAACCAAACTGTTTTACTGCTGCCACAGAGTCACCACCACCCACAAGTGAGAAAGCGCCGTTAGCAGTTGAATCTGCTATAAAGTTTCCTAATTTAATTGTTCCATTAGCAAAATTTTCCATTTCGAATACTCCTAAAGGACCGTTCCAAAGAATCGTTTTTGAATCCATTATCACTTTTTTAAAGTTCTCTAATGATTTTGGACCCGCATCTAAACCTTGCCATCCGTCAGGAATTTTATCTACAGCTACAATTTGAGTTTCTGCATCGTTAGAAAAAGCATTGGCTGCAACAACATCAACAGGAATATGAATTTCAACTCCTTTTTCCTTGGCTAATCGCAAAATCTCTAGCGCTAATTCTTGTTTGTCATCTTCACAAATAGAATTACCAATTTTTCCTCCTAATGCTTTCACAAACGTAAAAGTCATTCCACCACCTATTATCATGTGGTCCACTTTATCTAGAATATTTTCTATTACAGTAATTTTAGAAGATACTTTTGATCCTCCTAGAACTGCTGTAACCGGTTTTTGACTGTTTTTTAAAACCTTATTTAAACTCTCAATTTCTTTCGACAATAACAATCCAAAACATTTTTCTTTTGGAAAAAACTGTGCAATAATAGTTGTTGAAGCATGTGCTCTGTGCGCAGTTCCAAAAGCGTCATTTACGTAAATGTCACCTAGCGACGCTAACTCTTTAGCGAAAGCAACATCTCCAGCTTCTTCTTCGGCATGAAAGCGTAAGTTTTCTAACAATAAAACTTCTCCAGATTTTAAATTTGAAACAGCACTTGAAGCTTCTTCACCAATACAATTTGAAACAAACTGAACTGGTACTCCTAATATTTCTGAAGTTGTTGATAAAATATGTTTCAATGAATACTTTTCCTCTACTCCTTTTGGTCTGCCTAAATGCGACATCAAAATTACACTTCCTCCCTGCGCAAGAATCGCATCGATAGTTGGTTTTGCCGCTTCAATACGTGTTGTATCTGTTACTTTGAAGTTTTCATCCAAAGGAACATTGAAATCAACTCTTATTATAGCTTTTTTATTTTTGAAATCGAAATCACTTAAAGTTTTCATTGGTTTGTTTTTTAGTTTATTTTCTTAGAAAGAGCAACAAATATAGAACTTTTAAATTATTTCATAAATTAAGGAAAAGCGTAATGAATACTTTTATTCAATGAAACAGGTTTTACTTAATTAACACACTTTGATAGTATCAATAAACCTGTTTTTAATTTAAAGAAAAGCTAGAGAAAACCTCATCAAATATACTACTCGAAAATCCATTCTCTGAATATTAAGCATACCTAAACTTTGGCACTAAAAATTTTAGACTAAGCCATTTTCTTATATCTTTGCTTTATGCAATTTTCAGAAATTTTAGGGCAAGAACACATAAAAAGTCATTTGACAAAAAGTGCAGATTTGGGAAGAATTCCACACGCACAATTGTTCATTGGACCTGAAGGGAGTGGTACTTTACCTATGGCGATTGCCTATGCACAATACCTTATTTGTGGAAATCAAAATTCTGAAAACTCTGGTTCGAATGCTGCCTGTAATCTAAAATTTGAAAAAACTTCACATCCAGATTTGCACTTTGTTTATCCTACAGTAAGTACTGAGGGCGTAAAAACTAAACCCAAAAGCACTGATTTCATTGCAGAATGGAGACGGTTTTTAGAATTAAATATTTATGGGAGCTTGTTTGATTGGTATCAAATTCTTGATGTAAAAAACAAGCAAGGTCTCATTAGAGTAGAGGACGCACAGGAGACCTTAAAATTATTAGCTTTAAAATCCTTTGAGGGTGGATATAAGGTAATGATTATTTGGATGGCCGATAAATTGAATATCGAAGCGTCCAATAAACTACTGAAACTGCTAGAGGAACCAACAGATAAAACTGTTTTTATACTTATTTCAGAAAGTGAAGAAGATATAATTCAAACCATTCGTTCCCGTTGTCAGGTTTTGCATTTCAATGGACTTCCTGAGAAGGTGATTGCTGATGCCTTAGTTTCTAATGAAGGAATAGATGCTAAAACTGCCTTAAAAACTGCTCACCAAGCACAAGGAAATTATAACAAAGCGTTGCAATTATTACAACCAGATAGCGAATCAACATTTTTTGAGAAATGGTTTGTGGATTGGGTTCGTGCTGCTTTTAGAGCTAAAGGAAACGCCGCAGCAATTCAAGACTTAATCCAGTGGAGCGAACAAATCGCTAGTTTAGGGAGGGAAACTCAGAAAAAATTCCTTCATTTTTGCATCGATATGTTTCGCCAAGCGCTGCTACTAAATTATCAAACGCCTAGTTTGGTTTATATTGAACCACAAGTAGAAAAGTTTAAGTTAGAAAATTTTGCACCATTTGTAAATGGAAATAATATAAACGATATTTTTAAAGAACTTTCTGATGCGATGTATCACATAGAACGCAACGGAAATGCCAAGATTATTTTAACCGATTTATCAATCAAACTCACTAGATTAATTCACAAAAAATAAAAAAATGAACAACATTACTTCCATATTGATTTTAATTTTTTTGGCTATTACCTTTTTACAATCCGGTTACGACAAACTCTTTAACTGGAAAGATAACGTAGATTGGTTAAAAGGTCATTTTTCAAAAACACCGTTAAAAAATCAAGTTCCTTTGGCTTTAGCCAACATTTTAGTTTTAGAATTAATTTCTGGGATTTTATGTGTAGTGGGATGTATCGAACTATTTGTTAATAACGGAAGAATTTTTGGCTTTTACGGAGCAGTTTTCTCTTGTATAACTTTATTAATGTTGCTTTTTGGACAGCGAATAGCTAAAGATTATGACGGCGCTAGAACAATTGTTATCTACTTCATACCAGCAATTTTAGCCGTTTATTGGTTAAACTAAAAATAAAATTAGAAAATAAAATAATTACATTGACAACTATAATGACACCAAAACATCCTTCAGATTCATTGACTATATTGACTGATTTAGTTTTACCAAGTGAAACAAATCCATTAAACAATCTTTTTGGCGGCGAGTTATTAGCCCGTATGGATCGTGCCGCTAGTATTGCTGCAGGAAGACATTCTAGAAGAATTACAGTTACAGCATCAGTGAATCATGTTGCTTTTAATAGAGCAATCCCTTTGGGAAGTGTGGTAAATGTGGAGGCCAAAGTTTCCCGATCTTTCAAGAGTTCGATGGAAATTTACATTGATGTTTGGGTAGAAGACAGACAATCCGGAAATCGTACTAAGGCTAATGAAGCAATTTACACCTTTGTTGCTGTAGATGATACCGGAAGACCAGTTGAAGTGCCACAATTAATCCCGCAAACAGAACTTGAAATACAACGTTTTGAAGCAGCCTTGAGACGCAAACAACTTAGTTTAGTACTTGCTGGAAAAATGAATCCGCACGATGCTACTGAATTAAAAGCTTTGTTTCTATAGCGTTCCCAAAGTAAGATGTTATATTTAATTTAAAAAAAATTTAAAGATATTTTTTGATTAAAAAAAGAAGTATTTTTACGAAAATATACGTTAATACACAATTAGAATTTTCAGGACAAATATTCATCCTGTCAGTTTCTTACAGTTATAAAATTATACAAAGAGATGAAAGAAAAGGTAAAAGAGAAGATGAGTACAGAAAAAGAATCAAAATTAAAAGCTTTACAACTAACGCTTGATAAATTAGATAAGACGTACGGAAAAGGTACTGTAATGAAAATGGGGGATAAAGCGATTGAAGAAGTAGAAACTATCTCTTCAGGATCTTTAGGAATCGATTTGGCATTAGGAGTTGGTGGATATCCAAGAGGAAGAATTATTGAAATATACGGTCCAGAATCTTCTGGAAAAACGACTTTGACTTTGCACGCAATTGCTGAGGCTCAAAAAGCAGGTGGAATAGCGGCTTTTATTGATGCTGAACACGCTTTTGATAGAAATTATGCCGAAAAATTAGGAGTAGATATTGAAAACCTAATTATTTCTCAACCAGACAACGGTGAGCAAGCTTTAGAAATTGCTGAAAACTTGATTCGTTCAGGCGCTATAGACATCGTAGTAATTGACTCGGTTGCTGCTTTGACTCCAAAAAGTGAAATTGAAGGAGAAATGGGAGATTCTAAAATGGGTCTTCACGCTCGTTTAATGTCACAGGCGTTAAGAAAATTAACGGGAACGATTAGCAAAACTAATTGTACGGTTTTCTTTATCAACCAGTTGAGAGAGAAAATTGGTGTAATGTTTGGAAATCCAGAAACTACAACTGGAGGAAACGCCTTAAAGTTTTACGCTTCAGTTCGTTTAGATATCCGTCGTTCTACTCAAATTAAAGATGGAGACAACGTATTAGGAAACAGAACAAAAGTGAAAGTGGTGAAAAATAAAGTGGCTCCGCCATTTAAAATCGCTGAATTTGATATCATGTACGGTGAAGGAGTTTCAAAAACTGGAGAGATCTTAGATCTTGCTGTTGAATTTGAAATCATTAAAAAAGCAGGTTCTTGGTTCAGCTATGGAGAAACTAAATTAGGACAAGGTCGCGACGCGGTAAAGTCTTTAATTAAAGATAATCCTGAATTAGCTGATGAATTAGAAGTAAAAATTAAAGATAGAATTAAAGAATTAGCAGAAGCGTAATAGCCTTTGAATGTTCATATTACAAAATGCTCGGAAAATTTCCGAGCATTTTTTTTGTCTTATTTTTCTAAAAAATTAAGGAAAAAGCATACTAATGAAGCAACCTTTCAATCTTGTAGTCATCTTCATTATGATTATTAACCTATAAATTTAAAAAATGAAAAATTTAAGATTAAAAGCAGTAGCATTAGTATTATTTGTAACGGCTGGTTTAGCTTCATGCTCAAACGACGATGAAACAGCGATTGTTACAAAACAAACTTTGGTAACTGAAGTAACTGGACCTACAGTAGCAAAAGTGAATGAAGAAATCACATTAGAGGTAACTTATGCTGTAGAAAGTAATTGCGATGTTTTTAATAATTATGTTGAAAAAACAGCTGAAAACACGACAACTATCGCAGTAGAAACTAGACTGGAAGGAACTGCATGCGAGAAGACTCCAGCAACAAAAAAAGCTACTTATAAATTCAAAGCTACAAAGGAAGGAACTCACATTATGAAATTCAAAAAATCAGAAACTGAATTTGTAACACAAACAATAATTGTAAGAGTTGCTTCATAATTCTCTTAAAGGAGGTTGTTATGTAATTAACAGCCTCCTTTTTTTTAAGACCTTTGCAAATTATATCACGTTCGAATTTTTTCTATAAAAAAGTATTTATTTGGCGCAACCTTTTATATGAAAGTACATCTATAAAAAACTGGGACCAATATTTTTCGAATAAACTCCCTTATTTATAAAATCTTAAATTAATAAAAATGAAAAAAATCGCACTACTTTTAGTATTAATCACAACTCTAGTAGGTTGTAGCCTTGACAATGGAGATAGAGATACGTACACTTACAGCGTACTTCCAATAGAAACTTACGAGCTTCCTGCTGCTTTTAAATTAGGTCAGGCGTATACTATTAAGTTAACCTATCAAAAACCTTCTGCTTGTCACATCTACCAAGGTATTTATTATGCCAAAGAATTAAATAAAAGAACAATCGCTATACAAGCAGCCGTAAAAGACAATCAAAGTTGCACTTCTGAAGTTCCCCCAATTTCTGAAGCTTCTTTTAATTTTACAGCGACTGCAACAGGTTCCTACATTTTCAAAATATACAAAGGAAAAGGTGCAGACGATAAAGATCTTTTTGAAGAGGTAGAAATTCCTGTTATTCAATAATTATAGTAGCATTCAGTGGCATTAGAAAAAATAATTGCAGATTGTAAAAAGAATCACCCCAAAGCTCAAGAACAATTGTACCAGTTGTTTGCTAAAAAGTTTTTTGGGGTGTGTCTTAAATATTCCCGTAATTATGATGATGCCCAAGACATACTACAAGATGGTTTTATAATTATTTTTTCAAAAATTTCACAATATAGTGGAAAAGGTTCTTTTGAAGGTTGGGCTAAAAGAATACTCATAAATACGGCCTTACAAAGATTTAAAGAAATTCGTTTTCTAGATGTTCTCGATGATTCTATCGCTGAGGTAGAACTAGAGTTAGATGACGACAAAATATCCCTTGATTATTTACTCCAAATAATCCACGAGCTTCCAGATCAATACCGAATTGTTTTTAGCTTATACGTACTTGATGGTTATTCACACAAGGAAATAAGTGAAATGCTAAACATCTCCACTGGTACAACAAAATCTAATCTTTATCGAGCACGATTGATTTTGAAAGAAAAAATTGAAAAATTAACAGAAGTTAAATTCGAATCATCGGCAAAATGAAAAACAATAAAAATATAGACCGATTGTTTCAAGAAAGATTTAAGGATTTTGAAACAGAACCTAATGAGCAGACTTGGTCAACGATTCAAGCGCGCTTAAATGATCAGACAAAAGAACGCAAAATAATTCCGTTTTGGTTTAAACTAGCGGGAATCGCTGCCGCACTCATTGTTGGCTTTTTTGTTTTGAACACTTTTTTCAGCACTACTATCATTCCTGAAAATAAAATCGTTTTAGATCCTGCAGCTATAAAGTCTTCTATTGATACTAGTGGCAGCGCTTCTGAGTCTTTAAAAGACAAAATTAAATCCACTCCTATTCAAAACAATTCTGACATTGTCGTAAACCAAACTAAAAACTTAGAGAAAGATGAAAACGAAACTGCAACAACTTTACAGGAAAAAATCATCTATGGTAAAAAGAAGAATCAAGCGAGTGCTACGGTTTATATCGGTAAAAATAATCCATCGTTAGGAACACTTTATATTACTACAAAATTAGGAGGTAAAACAAATACGCTGATTAGCGAAAATTCTGAAAAGATTTTAGATCAAAATTCTGAGAATGTTCTTAGAAATAAAAAAGGAAATTTGGCTACAGCCAAAACAGAACTTAATGAACAAAAGAACAATAAAGAAGAGCTTCCGAACGAATTAGAGGCTATTTTAAAGCTCAAAGAGAAAAAAGATATAAACGTAGTTACTGAAGTAAAAAGTAAATGGGAAATAACACCTAATATTTCAGCTATGTATCCCAATGCAAAAGTTGCAAACGTAGATCCACAATTTAATGAGAATGCTAAAAGTACAGAGAATATTATTGGTTTTGGAATTGGTGTAAATTACGCAGTTAGTAAAAGAGTCGCTATACGATCCGGAATTAATAAGTTTACACTTGGATTTAATACTAATAATGTCACTTACTCTCCAGGTCTAAAAAACACTTATTTAGCTAATGTATTTTACACTACCAATGCGATGATCGAAGTTAACAGCGTTGCAAGTGCTAATTCTTTAATGACATTTGAAAAAGATTTACAAAAAACAAACACAGGAACAATCAATCAAAAAATGGGATATTATGAAGTTCCTCTTGAAATTTCCTATACCATTTTAGATAAAAAACTAGGAATAAGTGTAATAGGCGGTATTAGTACTTTATTTTTAGATGAGAATAAAATATCATTGATCTCACCAGAAACAAATCTAAAATTAGGCGAGGCTAATAATCTAAATAAGGTCAATTTCAGCAGTAACATTGGACTTGGATTCAAATATAAGTTTGTAAAGTCATTTCAATTGAACTTTGAACCGGTTGTCAAATACCAACTCAATACTTTTTCTAACAATTCTGGTAATACTAAACCATTACTTATTGGTTTATATTCCGGAATTAGTTATCATTTCTAACAGATTCAAATTGTAATAATTGCTTAAATATTACCTCACGAACTTCTTCTCTGATTATTTTTCGATCGGCAACAAAACCCGCAGTTTCTATATGCTTGTGCATTTTAACACGCATTAAGCCCGGACTTCCGCTTAAAAATGTGTAGGAGAATCTTTTTTTATTATCTCCAAAAGTTATTGGAGCAATAGGAATTTTATGCTCTACTGCCAGACGAAATGCACCATCTTTAAAAGTATCTAACAGTATAGACTCATCATCAGGAACACCACCTTCTGGAAAAATACAAATGCTAAAGCCTTGATTAATTCTTTTTTGTGCGCGTTCAAAAACTTGCATTCTACTTTTAGAAGAACTTCTGTCCACTAAAATACAAGTGCGCTTGTAGAAAAAGCCAAATAGTGGAATTTTAGATAATTCTTTTTTACCTACAAAAACGAAAGGATTTCTCGTCACAGCGAGCATCAACATAATATCAGCCATAGAAGTATGATTAGCAACAATCATGTAACTTTTAAGATATTCCATGTCTTGCTCTTTATCTATTGTATAGCGAAAACCCATTCCAAATAGAATGAATTTTGCCCATATTCGAGCCATTTTAAAAAAGTAAGGATAACCACTTTCAGTTAAAATAGAAAGTACGAGAAAAGGAAACATAATAAGTATGGGAATGGTCATCAAAATATAAAACCAAATGCGCCAAAGTGTCCAAAAAATAATCTTGATTCCTCTCATAACGCCAAAAGTAAGAAATCAGAATATATAAAAGCACAGATTTTTAAAATTAGCGAATTTGCGGTAAAAATTAAAAAACTTCACGAACTTTGCGAATTAGAAAAATTTACAATGGCAAAAATACTTACAGGCGTTCAGAGTACAGGAACTCCACATTTAGGAAACTTACTTGGCGCAATCATTCCAGCAATAGCATTATCAAATAAACCGGAAAATGAATCGTTTCTTTTCATCGCTGATTTACATTCGATTACTCAAATAAAAAACGGTGAAACTTTACGTGACAACACGTATAGCACCGCAGCAGCTTGGCTTGCTTGTGGTCTTGATGTTAATAAAGTAGTTTTTTACAGACAATCTGATGTGCCACAAACAGCAGAATTATCGTGGTATTTAAGTTGTTTTTTCCCTTTTCAACGCTTGAGATTAGCACATTCCTTTAAAGATAAAGCTGATCGTTTAGATGATGTAAATGCAGGTTTGTTTTCTTATCCAATGTTGATGGCTGCGGATATTTTGCTTTACGATGCAGAATTTGTTCCAGTAGGAAAAGACCAATTGCAACACCTTGAAATTACTCGTGATGTAGCATCTCGTTTCAATCATCAAATGGGCGAAACATTTGTAATTCCTGAAGCCATTGTACAACAAGATGGTTTGCTAATTCCAGGGACTAATGGTGGAAAAATGAGTAAATCAGCTAACAATATTATCAATATATTTCTAGATGACAAATCGTTACGCAAACAAGTAATGAGCATAGAAACGGATAGTACGCCACTTGAAGATCCTAAAAATCCAGAAACTTGTAATGCTTTTGGAATATATAAATTGTTAGCGACCGAAGAACAATTAGCAACAATGACAGCAAACTATCTTGGTGGAAATTATGGTTATGGTCACGCCAAACAAGCTTTGTTTGAGTTAATTTGCGAAAAATTTAGAACCGAAAGAGAAAAATACAATTACTATATCAACAACCGTCCTGAGGTTGATGCTTTATTGAAAATAGGTGCTCAAAAATCAGCGACTATTGCTAATGGTGTTTTAGCCAAAGTTAGAGAGAAATTAGGTTACGAAAATTAATTTATAGCAATTTATGAGAATCCCTTTTTAGTATAAAAACTGGAAAGGGATTTTTTTGTAAATATCATTAAAAGTGGGTATTTGTTATGCGAATTAGATAGTATATTTTTGATAAAAAATGTTTTTAAAAACATTAACTTTAACAATTAAATCATGAAACAAACCACAAACCACAAACCACAAACCACAAACCACAAACCACAAACTATTAAACTATTTTGGTAAAACTGCATTATTTGTTTTAATATTATTTACAACAAGTAATTGTCAAGTCGAGGAAGAAGATTTACTTATATCTTTGCCTCAAAATATAAGTAACGCTAAAATTTGGTTAGAACAACATACTAATTTGCCACTTAAAACTAACCGTTTTTACAAAGGTGATATAGATTGGAGCGGAGCTTTTGAATTAGAACAAAATATTTACGTCCCACTGTTAAACTCAAATATAGTATTATCAAAAGATAACAATGTAGAATCTGAAAATAAATTTCCCTATTCTTTTCTCGTTTTTAATCAGGATGAAAACAAGAATTATAAAGTAAACTTAAAAGTATATGTTTCTAATGATGCTTTCAAAAAAGAAAAGTTACAAATATTATCATTACCTTCCATAACATTTGACCAACAAAATAAAGTAGTACCCAAGCTATTAAAAAAAAATACTACGTCAGCAAACTATAGATATGATGTAGCCCCAGAACCCGTATGTGAATGGTATGGATATTATGAATATTCTTATGACCCAAACACAAGGGAAACTACAAAAACGTTGTTACACGCATTTAAAATATGTAGTAGTGATTGGTCATGGGAACCTAATGTCGGTGGTGGTGGGAATAGTGGTGTCACAAAGCCGAATGATATAGCTATAGAAGATAAAATTGATGATTCTGAACTTAGCGGAAAAGCAAAATGTTTAAATGATTTACTTAATAAAAAAGGTGATTCTTTCGTTAAAAAATTATTAGCAAATTTTGAAGGAAAATCAGAATTTGATATTAAAATTGTTTCACAAGAAAAAGTTTTTTCTAAAGACGTGGAGGTTAACGGGAGAACATTTTATGACCCTAGTATAAGCAATGTAATCAACATACAAATTAGTATCAGTAGAACCGAAAATTATTCAGCATTAGAAAACGCGAGGATAATACTCCACGAATACATACATGCAGATATTACTCGAAAACTTTACACTATAAATAATCCGCCTGAAGACCAACCCGATTTTAAACAGACATTTGAAAGTTATCATAACCAACATAGTGCTATGGCAAATTTATATATAAATAGCATGGCTACTGCTTTGAAAAATTTCCATCAAAATGTGTTAGTTAATGATTATAACAATTATACCAAATATTATGATGAAGAGCCAAGTGAAGATTTTTACAACGCGTTTGCCTGGGGAGGTCTTAAAAATTCTGATGTAAAAGCTTGGATAGATTTAACAAATGAACAAAAAACAGCAATAAATACATTGGCAGAAAGGGCAACAAAATTATCGGGCATGTCCCATGTCTTGAACAATAATTCTAATTAATATGAAGCAATTAATAACTACAATCGTTTTTATAATTTCAATTTATTCCTACAGTCAAAATAAAGACACTTTGTTTTTCGCAATAGATTCAAATTATACGATTTCGCCAACTGTAAAAGCTAATATGCCTAATCTTAAATATAACGAATATATGGAAAAGATTAAAAAACAGAAAGAACTTACTCAAACAAACGGTTATATTTACTTTATTGGTAATGGTGTTTTAACAAAAGGTTTAAAACCCAAAAAAATTCATTCGATCAAGGAGTATATTGAAAACAGAAAGTTTTATTACGATGGCAAGTATAATGAAATAATTAATAAGTGGAAATTGCAGGATTCGTTGACGAATAAATTCATAATTTTATTCGTAAATGGTGAAGAATTCATACAGCCAAGAATACTTGAATACAAGTCGTACTTTCCAATAATTGAAAAAGAAAACCGAATTTTCAATAATAATAAAGACACTCTGTTTTTTAAACTTGAAAACGAAACGCTATATGAATCTAAGCATGAAGCAAAAAAAATTTACCTAAACCGATATCATTACCAAGGAGATGAAGTCTTTTATTTTAAAAAAAATAAAGAAATAAAAAACATGAAAATAAAAAAAACAATATCGTTTGACAAATTTGTAAAGTCATCTCAATTTTATAGTAAACATAATAATATGAATCTAAATGTTTATGGTCTTATTGAATATCTAAGCAATTATGTTATCATACTAGTCAATTCAAACAATAAAAAAACAGAATATATTCAAGTAGTCTCAGGATTTGAAATCGAATAAAATGTGAAAATTATTAAAAAACTATTAACCGTTTTTAATCTTATACCAATGATAGTATTCTGAGGTTAAAAAATAAAATACAATTACTAATAACCTTCCTGAAGTTGATGCTTTATTGAAAATAGGTGCTCAAAAATCAGCAACAATTGCTAATGGTGTTTTAGCCAAAGTAAGAGAAAAGCTAGGTTACGAAAATTAAGTTATAGCAACTTATGAGAATCCCTTTTTAGTATAAAAACTGGAAAGGGATTTTTTTGTAAATATCATTAAAAGCAGTTATTTACTGGGCGATATAGATTGTATACATTTGCTAAGCATTTTTAAGAAATAACATTAAATTTAACAATATAACAAATAACAAGAAATGAAAATACAGTTAATTTTTTTCGGTTATTTATTCTTTTTTATGGTTAGTTGTATATCGATGAATGATAAAAGTAGAATAACAGATGATAAACCAATCATCATTGTAAATGATTCCATAAGTGATAAACTGGTAGTGATTAATGATTTTTTAGACAAAAAAATTAAAAATTCTCCTCGTAAAATTATGTTAATGAGTCAGAAAATAAATACAGACATGACTTTACGAATACTGCGAGTTAATGATATTTATGCTGTGGACTCCTTAGCTAGAATTGTTGAAGATGACAAAACATTCTATAAAGAAGAAGAATGGGAAAAATCAAGAATAAAATACAGTAAGAATACTACTGCAGATATAGTAGATGTTAAAGGCAGAAGTAATGAATGTTGTTGGACAGCGGGTAATTTCAATGATAAAAATTTAGTTTTTGAAGAATTGAATATAGGTTCTACGGAATTTGGTAAAAAATACATTAGTAATCCAAATTTTTATTATTACTATTTCTCGGAACCGATATATTATCAAAATAAAGAATATCTTATTTTTACTATTTACGACGGATTTATATTTGATGGTTTGAGTGGTAGTTCAAAAATCATAATATATAAAAAGAAAAATGGAAAATGGATTCAAACTCATGAAGGCCTGCCTAATTGGTTTAGTTGAAAATATTATGTCTAGTAATTATTTAAAAAAATAATTGTTTCAACTACGATTTTGTGGAAAATCCCTTTTTAGTTTAAAAACTGGAAAGGGATTTTTTTGTAAATATCAGTAAAAGTTGGTATTTGACAAATCATATTTATAACTTATTTTTATCACAAACTATTTACTTAAATGGTATTAAATTAAACCTTAAATAATGAAAGAAATCACAAACTATTAAACTATTTTGGTAAAAGTGTTCTATTTGTTTTAATACTATTTACAGCAAGTAACTGTCAAGTCGAGGAAGAAGATTTAAGTATATCTTTACCTCAAAATATAAGTAATGCTAAAATTTGGTTAGAACAAAATTCTAATTTGCCACTGATAGTTAGTGCAGACAGAATAAGAATAGAAAATAATCGTATTGCCGAAGACAGTAATACTTCTAGAGGAACTGCCAATCCACAAGGAACTCCGTGTAAATAAAACTTTACGTATTATGAAAAATATAATCTATTTGATCTTTAGCATTTTATTACTATCCTGCTCGTCTTCAAAAATAGAGAAACAGGTTCTAAACGATTTCATGAATGAACAATTTATAAATAACTTCTCTTTTAGGGTTGTCATAAAACAACCAATTAGCCGCATCTTGCCTTCAGAATTTTATGAAAAAGCCTATGAAGATAGAAATATTCGTTTAGGAGATATGATAAGAATCCGTCCAGAGTCAAACCCTCCATTCGAGTGGCCTGTTGATACTATAGAATTAAAAAATTTAATTGAAAAATATAAAAATAATTCGATTAATCAATTGTGGATGAAAAGAGATTTTCATAGACCAAAATTCGAGTTAATTGACTCGAAAATAATCCAAGCAAATAGAAGTTCTGTTCTGGAGAGATATTTTGGAGATAATGCGTTGGAAATTTCTAAACCTATAGTTACTACAAACAAAAAATATGCATTTTTATTTTTTCGAATTTTTAATGTCGGAATTTATTTTGGTCATACAACATATAGTGCCATATTGATGGAAAACAAAAACAATAAGTGGAAAAAGATAGAAACTTATTCAGAATTTAACATAATTAATTAGAGAAAATCCAAAAGCAATCTTGGAAAAATTAAAAAACACTACAAACAATCATATTGCAGTTATTTTAAGAAACTATTATGCAAATAAAACTTGCAGTATAAGTTAAGCGACATTTTTGTAATTAACTTATAGCAACTTATGAGAATCCCTCTTTAGTTTAAAAACTGGAAAGGGATTTTTTTATATCGCCTCAAACAATTTTCCTGGTAATGGTCTAATTACTCCTTTCAATTCCATATTCAACAACATCCCTGAGATTTTATAAATTGGAAAATCGCAGCGCAAAGCAATAATATCCATTAGTTCTTTCCCTGTTTTCAACAAGTAATCATATACTTTTTGTTCATCATCTTCTAATGTTACAAACAATTGTTTTTGAACTGGCTTTGTTTTCTGTTCAATATCCCAATTTAAAATATAAACCAAATCTGCAGCGCTGGTGAGTACATTTGCTTTTTGGGTTTTAATCAAATTGTTGCAACCTTGACTGTATTTGTCGGTTACTCGACCAGGAACAGCAAACACATCACGATTATAATCATTTGCGATATTTGCGGTAATCAAGGAACCACCTCTATCGGCTGACTCTATCACGATAGTTGCTTCGCTCATTCCGGCAACAATACGGTTTCTTTTTACGAAATTCTCCTTATCCGGATTTGAAGAACTCCAAAACTCAGTCATAAAACCACCATTTTGCTCCACCTTTGCAACGTACTTTTTATGCGTTTTAGGATAGATTTGGTTTAATCCATGCGCCACTACTCCTATCGTTTGTAGATTATTTTCCATGGCGAGTTGATGGGCTACAATATCAACACCGTAAGCAAATCCGCTAACAATTATGGGATCTAATGGAGCCAAATCTTCAATTAGTTTACGGCAAAATTCAGTTCCATAAGAAGTAATTTGGCGCGTTCCTACAATACTGATTATTCTTCTATTTTTTAGGTTTATATTTCCTGATGTAAATAATAAAAGTGGTCCATCAATACAATGTTTTAAGCGTTCAGGATAATTTTCATTTTGAAAATGCGCTACATTGATATTATTGGTTTTTATATATTCCAACTCTAAATTCGCTTTATCGAAAACGGATTGATCTTTTAAATTTTTAAGAAGTACTGAACCTACTCCATCAATTCCAGCTAGTTGAGAAGATTTAGCTTTAAAAATAGCTTCGGCAGTTCCTAAATGTGTCAAGAGTTTCTTAGCCATAATGTCACCGACTCCATCAATTCTCTGCAACGCTAATAAATAAAATAGATCCTGCTCGTTCATGCTAATTATTTGAGTGTGAAATGTATAAAATTTTACGTGAATTGTTAATAAAAATTGTGAATAAAATTTTGATAACTATTTTGGTTGGCTAACTTTGTCAGTATGAAAATCGAACTATACATCGCGCAGCTATTATACCGTTATCAATGTGTAACTGTTCCTGGTTTTGGAGCATTTTTGACTGAGATTCAATCAGCTCAATTAAATGAAAGTTCGAATTCTTTTTCTCCTCCAAAAAAGAGAATTGCTTTCAATACTAATTTGAAAAGTAACGATGGTCTACTTGCCAATCATATTGCCTTAGCAGAAAATACGTCTTATGATTATGTTTTAAGCGCTATTCAGCATGAAGTTTTTAATTGGAAAAAAACATTAGAAGAAAATAGTGTGCTTGCGATAAAAAACATTGGAGATATTAGTTTGAATGCTGATAAAAACATGATTTTCACACCGTATGATCAAGCGAACTATTTGACGAGTTCTTTTGGTTTAGCTCCATTTGTTTCACCGCTAGTGAGAAGAGAAATCTTCGAAAAAGAAATTGAAGCAATTGAAGATGCTACTACAATAAATATGGTTCCTGAAGAAACAAGAACTTCAAATCCATACTTAAAATATGCAGCTATTTTTGTACTAGCACTTGGAGTTGCTGGAAGTGTTGGTTACCCAATGTACCAAAACCAAATAGCATCTGAGACAATTTTAGTAAAAACTGCAGTACAAAAACAAGTTCAAAATAAAATTCAGGAAGCAACTTTCTTTATTGAAAGTCCAGTTCCTGCTGTTACTCTTTCTATAAAATCTGATAAAGAAGGTAAAATGCCGTATCACATTATGGCTGGAGTATATAGAGAAGAAAAAAATGCCAATAGAACATTGAGAATTTTGACCCGTTTAGGTTACGATGCAAAACGCATTGCACCTAATAAAAATGGTTTTTATCCTGTTTTATATGGTAGTTATCCAACATTTTCGGAAGCAGAAAAAGCAAAAAAAGAAATTAACATCAAGCACAATCCTGAAGCTTGGATATTGATCGAATCGTTATAGTATATAAATTACAATTTAAAAACACCCCAAATAGCATTTAGCTTTTTGGGGTGTTTTTTTAGAATAAAACTTAGAGGAAGATTCAATTATTCATTTTATCATTAGAGAATATTAAAATGAATTACGATTTGCACTTTGTTATTGCCTTTAAAACATGTTAGTTCTTTTAAAATTTTAAATCCTAATTCAAACTCGCTTTATACATTCTCGCTTCGTTCCACGTGAATTTATCACTATTTTTCTCCATTAGTGCATTCAGCGATTCTTCTCTATAACCTTGAAATGCTTGCACCAAAGTCTGAATTTTATCCTCAGGTAAAACTTCAGATATAGAGACTGCTTTTGTCTGTATTAATTGCACAAAATGGGAATAAATAGTTTGCTTAGTCAGTACTCTAATGGTTGCGATATCATCAATAGATTTTTTATCCACCCACAATTCATAAGTTTCTTGAACGGTAGATTTTTTAGGAGCTTTTGCTTTTGTTTTTTTAGAAGTGTAGCGCTCTATATCTTTATCATCATCAATCAAAGTTATATTCACTTTCTTGAATTGCTCTTGAATAGAAGAGGTTTTTCGGCTGATGTATTTCTTAATCTCGTCGGATGTCAGCTTCTCTTTCGAAATAGTTTCTCCAGCTACGACAGTTTCGATTAATAACTTGGCTTTCATTAATTGTAAAACAGCTTTAGTTTGCCAATCTTCTAAAACAACCAATTCATCGTAATATGATTTAGCTTTCTTGCTTCTTTGCACTTCTTCAATTTTCCAAAGTATTTCAAATACTAATTCGTCCATTGGTTTAAAAAAGTAACTAAAAGCTGCATCAATACGTTCTGACACATGATGTAAGTCGACAGTTTCTTGACTAAACAGTTTGTTTAATTGTGCAATAAATTTTTTAGATGGATCCAGAAGTTGTGCCATAATATCCATTTGCTTTGCAGCCCAAAGCGCCTGTTTAGATTTTACAGAGCTTTCACTATTTTCATTGTAACTAAATTTATGATTGCGCCATTCTTGGGCTAAATCAGTCCAATTAAAACTACTAATCAAATAGTTATGAATAAAATTCTTAGTTTCAAAATGCAGCGCATTCGCTAAAAAGTCATCAGTAGCTTTATTAAGCGAATAGTCCATTACATCTTGATCATTTGAAATGCCGTTCATTCGAAGCGGAGAAAGCAAAATAAGCCCTTCTAACGAGCGCAAACGAGAAAGAGCAACATATGCTTGTCCGGGAAGAAAAACTTGAGAAACATCAAGCGCTGCTTTGTCAAAAGTTAATCCTTGACTTTTATGCACCGTAATAGCCCAAGCTAATTTAATAGGATAATGAACAAATGTTCCTAAAACTTCTTCTTCAATTTCCTTAGTAGTTTGATCTACTTTGTATCGAATGTTTTTCCATTCATATTTGTCAACTTCGATAGTTTTATTCTCTTCTGGAAAATGAACTAAGATTTCCTGACTTGCTAGAGACTTTATAAGTCCCATTTTACCATTGAAGTAGTTTTTATCTGCGGATAAATCATTTTTAACAAACATCACCTGCGCTCCTACTTTCAATTGTAATTTTTCTTCTACTGGGAAAATTTTCTCCGGAAAATCACCAACGATATCTGGAGTATAAAAAACTAAATTTCCTTGTAAATCTTGCAAAGCCTGCGCATTCATCGTATCCGCTTTGTTATTATGCGTGGTAAGCGTAATATAACCTTTATTAGCTTTTAAATCAAAGTCGGGTTTTACATATTTATTTAACGTTTGAATATCTTGTTGCGAGATCTGGTTGTTCCTTAGATTGTTCAACACCGAAATAAAAGTATCATCCGTTTGTCGGAATATTTTAGATAATTCTATATAAAGTGGAGGGTTTTGTTGTACAACATGTGAATGAAAAAAGAACTTTCCACGATAATAGGTTTTCAATGTTCGCCATTCTTCATCGCGAATAACTGGTGGCAATTGCAGTAAATCACCAATAAATAAAACTTGAACGCCACCAAAAGGCATAGGTTTCTTGCGTACCGATTGCATCATGTAATCCATGGCGTCTAGTAAATCAGAGCGCAACATACTAACTTCATCAATAATTAGTAATTCCATATTCCGAATCACTGATTTCTTCAATCCACTCATCTTAAAATGACGGCGCAAAGTAGCTTTAGTCTCAAATTTAGTACTATCAGAAAATTGTGGAGCAGAATTATCAGGAATAAATCCACCGAATGGGAGTTGGAACATAGAGTGAATAGTCACTCCACCTGCGTTTAAAGCAGCGATTCCTGTGGGTGCAACAACTACAGTGTTTTTATGTGTAGTTTGGATAATCTCCCTTAATAAAGTCGTTTTTCCCGTACCTGCTTTTCCAGTAAGAAAAACAGAACGATGTGTTTGATTGATAAAACGTAAAGTGTAAGCAGCGGCTTCTGAAATTGTTTGCATTAGGCGTGTAGATATGTAGCTAAAGTATTGAAAATTAGATTTAAAACTTTCTTTTTACCAAAATAATTCTGTTGTAACTGAAATCGACTTAGCCCCGATAGTCCCGAAATTTCGGGAGAAATCCTTGAGCTTTTAAAATTGAATTTTTCTAGCCAGAAAAGAGCGACTGAAGGAAGCTCCTTTTATGGGTTAGAAAAAACAATTTTTAAACGAAAGATTGTAATGCATAGCGGGAAATAGCTTCAAAAAAAAACCTTCAATCTAAAATTAGATGAAGGTCTTTTTACGAATTAATATAAAAACTTATTTTTTTACTTCTTCTTTTTTCTCAGCTAACTTGTATTTGTCGTTCAAAGACTTAATTACTTCTTTTGTTATGTCAAATTTATCTTCAGCATATAGAATTGAAGCAGCGTCACCAGTACCGTAGATGTATGCATATCCTTTTTCTTTACCGTATGATTTGATGAATTTTTTCACACCGCTCACTAAAGAATCCATTTCTTTACCGCTTTCTTGTTGCAATTCTTGAGATAATGCTTGCTGAGCATATCCTAATTGTTGCTCTCTTTTTTGCAATTCAGCACCTTTCTTTTGAGCCCATTCTTGACCGTTTGCTTGTGCTTGCGATTGAAAGCTTGCTGCTTCTTGCTTGAATCTTTTTATCTCAGCATCAAGTTGTCTTCCTTTTTCTTCAGCCTTAGACTTATATTTTGCTTCAAGGTCTTTTGCCTCTGTATATTGTTTCATTAATTCAGAAGTATCTACGTAAGCAGTTTTTACTTCTTTAGCTGCTTCTGCAGGTTTGTTACAAGCAACCATTGAAATTGCTAATGCGATAAATAATAATGCTTTTTTAGTCATGTCTTTAATATTGAATTTTTGGTAATCTTAAATTTAATTTTCTTGCGTTTTGGTTTTTTGTACTTGTGACAAAAATATAAAAAAATAGACAGTATTGGTTAAAACTTTAAAAAATGCTATTTATTTATCATATAAGATTTTATTATCAGTTTAATTGATATTATCACTTTTTGCTATTATAAATGGCTTTAATATCCTTAGAATAAAGAATTATTTTAAAAATTCCAACCAATAACTTGTTTAGCGCTATAATTACTTCTTAAATGCTTTTAAAATACGTTTTATTTGTTTTTAAGAACGTAAATGTGTGATGAATACTCAAAATTCTGTTTTGCCTTCCAATTTGACTGTAATCCAATAAAAAATGCTTTTATAAAATTCATTCTTCCAGTTTTGTATTTTTCTGAAAGTAGGCTCACATAAAAAGAATCAAATTTCATAGGAAGTACTTTTACTAATTCCATATCCTCTTTAACGAATAATTTTTTTATAGCCGTTTTAGAGAAATGCCAAAAGTGAATTGGTACATCGTAAGCAGCCCAGAATTTTCCATATTGTTTTGCATCGAAAGATTTGAAATTTGGAACAGCAATTATAAGACTTCCATTAGGTTTCAGTAAACGTTTCAATTCTTTAATTTGACAGTCTAAATTAGGAACATGTTCCAAAACATGCCACATTGTAATTACGTCAAAAGAATTGTTTTCCAATTCACTTGTTTCCTCTACAAATGATACTCCTTTAACTTTCGCAATTTCTTTAGCTTTTTCACTTGGCTCTAATCCTACTATACTCCATCCATTTTCTTTAACAACTGATAAAAAATCTCCCGTTCCGGCACCGATATCCAAAATACTTCCTTTAGAAGGTTGCAATGAATTAACCAAATTTAATTTATTTTTTAAAGCGATAGTCTTAATAAAATGATAACATTTTTCAAATAAAGTTCTTTTACTATCCGTGTGCGAAATATAATCAACGCTCTCATAATACTTTCCCAAGTTCTCTAGACTTGGCTGCGGATAAGTGATTAACATGTCCATCTCTTCATCGTGATACAATTCAAATGTCTCTTGAGATACAGAGTAATCTTTAACCGTTAAAAAATGTTTCTTATTTGAAGTGTCCATTAATTAATATTACTTTTTATAAATTTATTTTAAACTAAATCCTTAACAAAATTTAGTTGCGTTCGGGATTATTTTTCTTTTATTTTCGAATCTTGTAGCAATACCTAGGGTTAACGCAGTAGTTTCACGTGGAACAAAAATCAGTCAGCAGTGCTCAGTAGAAAGTTTTCAGTAAATATTGCCGCAAATTCTATTTTCATTATGCAGATTCAAATTCATTGTAATTAGATACAATAAAACTGCACACTACAAACTGAACACTGAACTCTTACTATCTTCCCATATAAATCAACAACACTGAAACGTCACTTGGCGACACTCCACTTATTCTTGAAGCCTGAGATATTGTCACTGGACGAATCTTGCTCAACTTTTGCTTTGCCTCTATTGACATCGATTTTATTTTATCGTAGTCAAAGTTTTCTGGAATTTTTACATCTTCAAGTCTCAACAACTTATCAGCATTATTTCTTTCCTTCTCAATATAACCAGAATACTTCACCTGAATTTCTGCTTGCTCAATTATCTCCTGGTCTAAGTCATTTTCAGCGATGTAATTTCTAACTTTATCAAATTTCAACATATCGTCTATATCGATCTGTGGACGGGAAAAAACTTTAAACATTTTATCTCCTTGAGTAATTAGTGCTGTTTCTTTAGCTTCTAATATCGGATTTGCTTCGGCAACAGACACACTAGTGTTTTTGAAAAATGAAACCATTTTTTCCGATTCATTCAATTTGTGCTCCATACGTCGTAAACGCTTTTCAGATGCTAAACCAATTTCGTAAGACATAGGAGTCAATCTAAAATCAGCGTTGTCTTGACGAAGTAAGGTTCTATACTCAGCGCGAGAAGTAAACATTCTATACGGCTCTTCAGTTCCTTTAGTAATTAAATCATCGATCAAAACCCCAATATACGCTTCATCTCTTTTTAGAATTAGTGGCGCTTTTTCATTCACTTTTAAGTGTGCATTGATTCCAGCCATTAGCCCTTGGGAAGCTGCTTCTTCATATCCTGTAGTTCCATTTATCTGCCCTGCAAAATATAATCCTTCAACTAGCTTTGTTTCTAATGTATGTTTTAACTGCGTAGGTGGAAAGTAATCGTACTCAATTGCATATCCTGGACGAAAGAATTTTACGTTTTCGAAACCAACAACCGTTCGCAATGCTTTAAATTGAATATCCTCTGGAAGCGAAGTTGAAAATCCATTTACGTATACCTCACAGGTTTTCCAACCTTCAGGTTCTACAAATAATTGATGTCTTTCCTTATCTGCAAACCGATTAATTTTATCTTCAATGGAAGGACAATATCTTGGCCCAAGACTTTTGATTCGACCATTAAACATAGGCGAACGATCAAATCCTTCTCTCAAGACATCATGAACGGCTTGAGAAGTATAGGTCATATGACACGACCTTTGGTGAATCAATGGTGATGTTACATCTGAATACGAAAACTTATCTGGTCTCGCATCGCCTTTTTCTTCATTCATTTTAGAATAATCCAAAGAACGACCATCCACTCGTGGAGGTGTTCCTGTTTTCATTCTACCAGATTCAAAACCCACAGTCACTAAATCCTCGGTAATTCCGTAGGCAGCACTTTCACCTGCTCTACCTCCACCGAATTGTTTTTCACCAATATGAATTAACCCATTCAGAAAAGTTCCATTAGTTAACACAACCGATTTTGATCGAATTTCCAATCCTAATGAAGTGCGAATACCTTTTATTTTACCATTATCAATGATAAGTCCTTTTACCATTTCTTGATAGAAATCTAGATTTGGAGTTCCTTCTAGCATCATTCTCCATTCCTCAGCAAAACGCATTCTATCACTTTGAACTCTCGGAGACCACATTGCTGGACCTTTGGATTTATTCAACATCTTAAACTGAATTGCAGTTCTATCTGAAACAATTCCTGAGTAACCACCAAGCGCATCAATCTCTCTAACAATTTGCCCTTTTGCGATTCCACCCATTGCTGGATTACAAGACATTTGAGCAATATTTTGCAAACTCATTGTAACCAATAAAGTTTTTGAACCTAAATTTGCGGCTGCCGCCGCAGCCTCTGAGCCAGCGTGACCGGCGCCAACGACTATAACATCATATTCCTCTAAAAACATCTTCTTGTATAGTTTAACCCTTGTGAATTGTACGGGTTGTAATTTTGAAATCTAAATCATTTGTTCCACGTGAAACAAAAATATGTAGTGTGAAAATTGAATGATGTTCCACGTGAAACATCACTTGTGCTATTTCCGATTTTAGGACTATTGTTCCACGTGGAACAGAGCGATTTTTTCATCTTCCTTCTTTCGCATCAGCGCTTCTTCGTCTTCTCCTTTATCTTTATAACCGCAGTAATGTAAAATGCCATGTGCTAAAACACGCTTAATTTCTTCCTCAAAAGTTACGTTAAAGTCAATGGCATTGTCCTTAACTCTTTCGACAGAAATAAAGCAATCACCGCTTATCTCATTTCCCATTGTGTAATCAAAACTAATTACATCTGTAAGTGTGTCATGATTAAGATACTCAACATTTATCTTATGTAGATATTCATCATCACAAAATATGTAACTTATCTCTCCCTCCTTTTTATTCTCTGATGCAATAACAGCAGATAACCATGAAGCAATACTTACTTCGTTTTCTAAAATAAAATCTGTTTCGTAATTAAAATTGATCATTTTTTATTGAAATATTCTTGAACCTTTTGATTAAAATTCGAGCGCAAAGGTAACGATTGTCTGTTTAATATTTCTATACTGTTTAAATAATCTAACAATGCAGGTGGCAATGTATTAGATTGATTGTTAAACTCCTTTCTATTACTTTCAGATTGTCTTTTATTTTCCTCCCCTTGCTGCTGTAATGCTGTATTTAATTTTAATAAATCCTGCTTGACATTTAGCATTCTCTGAAGCGTTTCGTTTTTAAATCCTTTGTTCAAAAGCTCCTTTTCTATTTGTTTCATTTGCTCCAAAGCACTTTGCCCATTTCCACCAATTCCTTGTTTGTTTAGCTCTTTTTGCAATGCCTCCCGCAATTCCTTTTGCTGCTTATAGATTTCCATGATTGCCTCAGCATCTCCTTCTCCGTCAGAGCCGCCTTTTCCATTCTCACCTTGCTGACCTTGTTTGCCTTTTTCTCCCTTCTCACCTTCACGCGGTTTCTGACCTTTTTTCATTCCATCCTTCATTTTCTCTTCTAATCCTTGCTGTTTCTTAATGATATCTGGCAATTGCATACCTTGCCCCTGTCCAGGTTTAGGACTACCTGAACTTTTACTAGACATTTGCATCTGCATATTATTTAAGATGTCACTTAAGAAATCTGCCAACTTATTAGCAGCAGAAATCGTGTACTGTTGATGTGATATGCCTTTAGGTACTTGCGCATCTGTCAAGCTAGATAAAGATTTAACAACATTGTAAATAACATTACCTATTTCCTTAGTTATATCTTCCGCAATCTTCGGGTTTCGTAATGACATCGTAAATAAACTATCATCAACGTGTTTAAACTGCAGCTTTAAATCTTGCTGGATTTTAATGTTTTTATTAAATGCTGGCGAACCTGATCTAAACTTTTTAAACTGTTTCATTAAATCCTCTTGCGATAACGAAAAAGCTAATAGATTGTCGAGAACTTGACGCAGCATTGCAACATCTTCTTGCAACTGTTCCATCTCTCCTGCATCCATACTTTCAGCCATTTTTTGAGCTATTTCCTTCATCTTCTTAGCGGCACTTTTCTGGCTAGGCTTCGCTTTATCTTTTCGATCATTTTTTAATTCCTCACTAGCTTTCTTTAAATCTTCTTCTACACTTTTTTGTTTATCATTATCATTCGGTAAATCAAGTGGTGCTTTTAAATCTTTGTTGTCTTTCTTTAAATCCTTTAACTCTTCTTGAATCTTGTTAAATGCGGCATTAATCTCGTCTTGCTTATCGACCTTATTATTTTGTTCACTGTTTGATAATTCCTCCTGCTTTTTAGAAAGTTCATCTAACTTTTTACCAACTTGTTCCGCCTTTTTCTCGACATAAAACTTCTTAGTTAATTCTACTAGCTGCTCTAAATTCTTACTTTGGTTTTTACTGTTTTGTTTAAATTTCTCCAACTTAGACATTAGTTCTTCGCTTTGAATTTTATCATTCAGTTCTTTTAATTCATCTAGAAGTTTTTCATTTTTTTCTAAATCTTGTTCAGATTTATCCATTCTGTTTTTAAGCTCCTCCTTCATTTCATCCTTAGGAGTAGTTTTAAATTTGTCTAAATTCTCATTCATTTTTTTTGCAAATTCTTTCATCATTCCATCTTGCTTCAACTGACGTTTAATGAAATCATTTACTTTTTGTTGATCTTTAAAATCTAAAATTAATTTCTCCTTACCGGTTTTTTGCAACTTCTCCATTTCTGAAATTTGCTTGTCTTGATTCTTCAATGACTTTTCCATACTATTGATGTTGTCGTTTTGCTGTTGCAGCAATTCATCTTCTTTTTCAACATCAGTAGAAATTCGATTGGAAAAAATAGTTGACTTACTACTTTTATAATTATGTATCACATCATTATCAAAAACTTCAAAATAATAGTCATATGAAACACCCTGCTCGACTGGCAGATTACTTGGAAAAGAAAATACAAACTGATCAAAAGAACTATCCTTTATTGCAATTGTTCCACGCTTTACTGATTGTGGTTTACCACTTTGATAATAAACAACTTGCAATTTTGAAAGACCATAGTCATCAGCAACTTGACCTAACACATAATTCTTAGCAACCTTTAAACTGTCGGGAGCATTGTTTGCAGTAATCGTTGGATATTGATCTTTTACAATTGAAAGCTGATAATTAAGTTTTTCGTAGTTTTTTACGTTACTATTAGAAGTAATTATTTGATAATCTGTATTTTGGAATACATTTTTAGCAATCGTAAATCCCTTACTAGTGTTTGTAAAAGGACGTTTTACATTGTCAGTAATCCAATCCGCATTTTGAGTTGCCGAAGTTGTCATATTCCAAGTTACGCGCGTACCTTCTGGAATTACAGCGTTTCCAGTTCCTTTAATAATCTCTGCTTTCTTATTCAGATAACTTGGAAAGTTAAGGATCATTTCAAAATTTGCAATAGATGGAACTTCAACAACTTTAAGCTCATAATCTTTAGAAGAAACTTTATTTCCCTCCACGTGGAACAAAACATTATTTAAAGGTCTCGCAATTTTAAATTCAAATTCTCCCGGCTTTACAGTTTCCATATAATAACTTTCATCATCGATAAAAATAACTGCGTTCTCTGGAACAATACTTCCTTCTGACTTTATTCGAATAAGAAAGTCTTTGCCTTGCTCCGTTTGAAGACTTGAATTCATCAGCACGAATTTAAAAGGAGCTGGTGGAAGAAAAACAGAGTTGAAATGAACTACTCTATTTAAACTTTGAGAAATCACACTACTATTACCTGATAGATAGAATATCGCAATTAATAGTATAGGAATAAGAGCTAGTGGAAAGTATTTCTTATTCGCTTTAAAATTTATAGCACTGCTAAATGGTACAGGTTGCAATAAACTAGCTTTTTGATCAATCGATGCTATGAGAAGTTCAGATTTTACATCGTCATTATTCTCATTAGATAATTGCAAAAAATTAGTCAATTTATCATTTACCTCTGTGAAATGATTACCAATGATTACTGACGCCTGATTGTAATCAATTCCCTTTTGAAGTTTGAATAACTTAAACATTGGAAAAAGAATAAAACGAAAAAGTAAATAGAACTCTACAAGTATAAAAGTCCAAAATAATATGCTTCTACCTATTGGCTTAAGCCAAAGAAAATATTCAACAAATAGTGTAAATAGTAGATACAACAACCCAAGACCAATAAAGAAAATTGATCCTCTTATTAATTCGTTAGTATAAAACTTCCTTATGAAAGCTTCTAATTTTAAATAAACAGAATGTTGGTGGTCCACAATAGTTGACAATTATTTATAACCAATAAAAGTAATATTTTTAATTAGATAATAAACCAATATAATAATGAGAAAATTAGCTGAAATAAATTGCTGTCAAATTTCACTTATTTTTAAATTGATACATTGAAAACGTATCTTTGCACAAAATTTACAGCAATGTCTAAACAAGTTCGTGTGCGTTTTGCACCAAGTCCAACTGGACCTTTACATATTGGCGGAGTACGTACCGCTTTATTCAATTATTTGTTTGCAAAAAAAAATAATGGCGTTTTTTTCTTAAGAATTGAAGATACAGATCAAAATAGATATGTACCAGGAGCCGAGGAATATATTATTGAAGCATTAGAATGGTTGGGAATATCACCTGATGAAACTATTGGTAAAAATGAAAAATTTGGACCTTACCGTCAAAGCGAAAGAAAAGATTTATACCAGCAATATGCTGCTGAATTAATTAAATCGGGTAATGCTTACTATGCTTTTGATACGGCAGAAGTACTAGATGCTGCAAGAAAAGAAGAAGAAAATCAAGGTAAAACATTCATATACAATCATCATAATAGAGAAAAACTAGATACTTCATTAGTAATTTCTCCTGAAGAGATTGCAAAAAGAATCGCCGACGGTGCAGCTTATGTTATTCGTTTTAAAACACCTGTGAATGAAACTTTGCATTTACATGACATCATTCGCGGCGACGTAAAATTTGAAACAAGTCTGCTAGATGATAAAGTTTTATTTAAAAGTGACGGAATGCCAACGTATCACTTAGCAAATATTGTTGATGATCACTTAATGGAAACTTCACACGTTATCCGTGGAGAAGAATGGTTGCCATCAATGCCTCTACATGTTTTACTATATAGAGCATTTGGTTGGGATGCACCTGAGTTTGCACATTTACCGTTAATAATGAAACCTGTTGGGAATGGAAAGTTATCTAAACGTGATGGAGATAAAATGGGCTTTCCAGTATTTCCGTTAGATTGGGAAACAGAGGAAGGAATATCTTCAGGATATAGAGAAAAGGGCTTTTTTCCAGAAGCGGTTATCAACTTTCTTGCATTATTAGGTTGGAACGATGGAACTGAAAAAGAATTATTCAATCTAGAGGAATTAGTTGAATCCTTTGATTTAAATAGAGTTCATAAAGCAGGAGCCAAATTTGATCCAGAAAAAAACAAATGGTTTAACCATCAATATTTAATCAGACAGGACGATTCTCTTTTGGCGAAAGCCTTTGCTCCTACTCTTATTGAAAAAGGTATTACTATATCTGACGATAAGCTGACTAAAATTGTATCCCTAATTAAAGAACGTGCACATTTCGTTTCTGAGTTTTGGGAAATGAGTGATTTTTTCTTTGTGGCTCCAGCAGCTTATGATGAAAAGGCATCTAAAAATTGGAAAGTAGAAACACCTGCTCTAATGCAAGAACTAATTTCTGTTCTTGAAAAAATAGAAGAGTTTACTTCCTTAAATATCGAAACGATTGTTAAAGAGTGGATGACAACTAATGAAATTGGAATGGGTAAAGTAATGCAGCCATTTAGATTGAGTTTAGTGGGAGCTTTAAAAGGTCCTCACCTATTTGACATTGTAGAACTCATAGGAAAAGAGGAAACAATAAGTAGACTTCAAAAAGCAATTACTTCATTATAGAAAAGCAAAGCCCTGAAAAATTCAGGGCTTTTTTTATAGTTGGAAATTAAATTAGTAGATAGTACTCCGTAAATCGCTTTTAAATTATAATCACGAATATTATCGTTTAAATTGACAAACGTGTTATCAACTCAATTTTGATACGAAAAATTTGCTTTAAAACGCCGAATTCCAAAAGTGATACTTACAGTAGGATAAAAATTAAACTTGGAAAAATCGAGAATATATTGAACAAGTAATTTGGTTCAGATATTGCATTCATTTCATTATCTCTACAGCTTTTAAATTTACCATTTACTTGCAAAATGGGTCCAAACTCTGTACTAAAATGATTTTCAATTAAATTATAACTAGCTAATAATGCAATTTGTTCGGTGGCTAATTCATAATTTACTTTTTCTCTTACTAACAGTACATCACTAGTAGATACAGAATAATTATGTTCGCTAAAATGTACGCTGTAAAGTAAATCACAATTCTCATAAAAATTCTCAATCATTTAGAATCCAGCGATTCATCCCATTTTAAAATTCACTTAAACGTTTAAAATGTTTAAATTATAACAATTAATTTCATCAATTATACCAATTCTTTTAGAGTCTTGATAATTATTCTGAGCGACGACTGCTACACAAAAAAAGATAAAAATTAACGTAATTGTGTTCTTTCTCACAATAGTGGAATTTATGAACAAATACCTAAAGATTTTTCGTAAATTGTCAGTTAATTTTTAACTAAAATAAAAAAACAGTATGGACATTGCACTAATTATTCTGCTCGTATTAGGTTTCTTCATCTTACTATCTTCGTTTTTTACCGTAAAGCAACAAACTGCTGTGGTTATAGAACGTTTTGGGAAGTTCCTAATCATCAGACAATCTGGTTTACATTTAAAAATTCCTGTAATAGATCGCATCGCAGGTCGAGTTAATCTTAAAATCCAACAATTAGATGTGATTATCGAAACAAAAACTAAAGATAACGTTTTTGTGAAACTTAAAGTTTCAGTTCAATTTATGGTTGTTCAAGAAACTGTTTACGATGCTTTTTACAAATTAGAATATCCACACGACCAAATTACCTCTTACGTTTTTGACGTTGTTCGTGCCGAAGTTCCAAAATTGATATTAGATGATGTTTTCGAAAGAAAAGATGATATTGCTGTAGCAGTAAAAAGAGAATTAAACGAGGCTATGACTACGTATGGTTATACGATTATCAATACTCTTGTAACTGATATTGATCCAGATATTCAAGTGAAAAACGCGATGAACAGAATTAACGCGGCTGATAGAGAGAAAACAGTAGCTGAATTTGAAGCAGAAGCATCAAGAATTAGAATTGTAGCTAAAGCAGAAGCAGAAGCAGAAAGTAAAAGATTACAAGGACAAGGTATTGCTAATCAAAGAAGAGAAATTGCTAAAGGACTTGTAGAAAGTGTTGACGTTCTTAACCGCGTTGGTATTAACTCTCAAGAAGCATCTGCTTTGATTGTTGTAACACAGCATTATGATACGCTTCAAGCTATTGGTGCTGACGCTAATTCTAACTTGATTTTATTACCTAACTCTCCTCAAGCTGGTAGTGACATGCTAAATAATATGATTGCTTCATTTAGCGCATCTAATCAAGTAGGTGAAATGATGAAAATAAGAAGTGATAAAAATAATATCAAGAAGGAAAACAAAACGGATTATAGATTGCCGGAAAACCCAGCAAATCATGATTTAGAGGACTAAAATACTCTATACATTAAATAAAAAAAGAGGCTCATGAGCCTCTTTTTCTTTTTGCAAACCAATCTTTTACAAAAGGAATTGCTTTATTAAGTACAAATGGAACTGATGCTGATACAATTGCTCCATAAGGGATCACTGAGCTATAAGTTCCTATTAAGTCACTTACAATATTTTGAGGAGTAAAATTTTCTTTCGTTTTCTTCACTCCAAAAACTAATTTCTGATAACTAATTTCTTTTTCAACCTTTAAGATTTCCAGCTCCCTATCAATTTGTGCATAGGAAGTATATTTTTTATTTTCCATAATTTAGTCGTTAAAAAATATTTCCGAAAATTTCTCTAAAATTGGGCCTTCTACAATTTTGTCTTTTACTAGAAATAACAACCCAGTGATCACTAGATATATTCCACCAATAATTAAAAAACCTAAAGGATAGTTATCAATCGATTTACCAATCGCTAAAGCTCCAGCTATCGAACAAAATAATAAAACCATACTCAAGCAAACAAATATCAATGAGAATTTAAGAATCATTGTAGTTGATTTCATAGCGACCTTGAAACCCCATAACTTATAATAAGAGACATTTGTATTGATATACGAATGAATCTGTTCTTGAATTTCTTCAGTATTTTCTTTTAATTCTTCAAAAGCCATTTATTTCATTTTACAATTAATAGATCAAGAAAATCTAAATTACTTTTGAAGCTTAGCATTCTGCTTTTTCAAATCTGATAGTTTATCTTCTAAAAAAGAAATAACTTCTTCTGTTTTATGACTCATGTTTGAAACTAAATCTTGGTAAGTATCTTCTAAATCAACTTTTGCAGTCGATAATTTGTTACTCAATTTTGTAGATACAGAATCAAATTTACCTGTCACATCACTTTTAGCATCATCATATCCGTCCTTTACTTTCTTTCTAGTTTTTGAACCTTTATCTGGAGCATATAAAATTCCTATTCCTGCTCCTACTAACACTCCTGCTAAAACAGCAATCATTGTATTCCCTGTATTTTTCGACATAATTATATAGTTTTAATTTTTCTTACATAAAATTACAAAATTATTAACAGTAAGTAGTTAACAACTCGTTAAAGTGCAAATAATATAAAGGAAAAGTAATTAGAAGCTATATTTTGATCACTTTTAATTGTTTTTGAATAAGTAGTTGTAAAGATTGAAAAAGCGTCTTATATGCCATTTATAGGCGTCAGTTTTGATAAATAAATATTATTAAAAGCTTAATAAATATAACTATTTATTATAATAGAAAAAAGCTCTCAAATTGAGAGCTTTTAATAAATATTGTAATTAGTAATAAAATATTCTTTACAATTTTAAATGTGTCAATAATTGCAACACTTTTTCATTTTTTTCATTTTTTTTCAAATCTTGTAATTGATTTTCTAGAAGACTGAAATTATTTAAATCTACTTGCAAATTTTCAATTGCCAAAATTCTTACGGCAGCTAATTGACTTTTCAACGACATCGTATATAATTTTGTCAATGACTCTTCCTCAATATCTTTTACTTTAACTTTATCAGAGTGATGCAAAATCAAATTAGAGAAAAGTAAAGCATTGTTATCGTTCTTGATATTTTTTATAATTGTTTGAATAATCAAACTGTAATTATCAATACTTTTTATATTTTCAATTATTGAATTTAAAATCAAAGATGCATTGCTTTCGTCTTTTTCTTTCACATATTTATTGATTTCCTTTTGCGTATTCATCAATAAATTTTCCTCTTTTTTACCTTTTTCTTCCCAAGCGTCTTTTAAACCAACCGTTTTATTAAATACAATTTTATCCTCGGTAGTATCATTATCGACATTAAAATAACCTAATCTCTGAAATTGAAATTTCTCTCCTGCTTTTGCAGTTGCTAGACTTGGTTCTACAAATCCTTTGATGATTTGCAATGAATTTGGATTCATAAATTCTAAGAAGTTCTTCTCTTTATGACTGTCAGGAGCCTCATCTATAAACAGTCGATCATAAAGACGAATTTCAGCCTCTATAGCATGTTTTATAGTAACCCAATGTAATGTTCCAGCCACTTTTCTTTGACTTGCTTCACTCCCACTACCACTCCTACTGTCTTCATCATAACTAACATGAATTTCAGTAATATTTCCAGCAGCATCTTTTACCACGCTTTCACCTTTAATAATATAAGCATTTTTGAGTCTAACTTCTTTTCCTAAACTTAGACGGAAAAATTTAGCAGGCGCTTCTTCTAAAAAGTCTTCCATTTCAATATATAATTCTTTCGAAAAAGGAACTTGCCTAAAGCCAGCACTTTCATCTTCCTGATTGTTTTCAGCTTCTAACCACTCCTCTTTATCATCAGGATAATTAGTAATTACTAATTTAATAGGATCTAAAACAGCCATTACTCTAGGTGCTGTTTTATTTAGATCTTCACGCAAACAAAACTCTAAAAGCGAAAAATCAATAACATTTTCTCTTTTGGCTACGCCAATAATATCACAGAACTTTCGAATAGAATTAGCCGTATACCCTCTTCTTCTTAATCCTGAAATTGTAGGCATTCTTGGATCATCCCAACCATTAACAATGTTTTCTTGAACTAATTGTAATAACTTACGCTTACTCATTACAGTGTAATTCAAGTTTAAACGCGCAAATTCATACTGGTGTGGCCTAACTTTACTCTCATCATAAATCTGGTCTAGAAACCAATTATAAAGTTCGCGATGCATCACAAATTCTAAAGTACAAATCGAATGTGAAATCTGTTCCATATAATCTCCTTCACCGTGTGCATAATCATACATTGGGTATATGTTCCATTCATATCCCGTTCTATGATGATGACGATGCAAAATGCGATACATTAAAGGATCGCGCATCAACATATTAGTTGATTTCATATCAATTTTAGCACGCAAAACATGACTTCCTTCTGGATAATCACCATTTTTCATCGCTTCAAATAATGTCAAATTTTCCTCGATAGATCTATTTCTGAACGGACCATCAACACCTGCTTGTGTTGGAGTTCCTTTTTGAATAGCCATATCTTCAGAAGATTGACTATCAACATATGCTTTGCCATTTTTAATCATCCCTACAGCCCAATCATATAATTGCTGAAAATAATCAGAAGAATATAATTCTTCTGTCCATTCAAAGCCAAGCCACTTTAAGTCTTCTTTAATTGCGTCAACATATTCCTGTTCTTCCTTAGCAGGATTAGTGTCATCAAAACGAAGATTTACCGGTGCATTATATTTTAGTCCTAAACCAAAGTTCAAACAAATCGATTTCGCATGTCCAATATGTAAATATCCATTTGGTTCTGGCGGAAAACGAAAACGTAATTTAACTTGAGGAAAACCATTGGCTAAGCTGTCCTCAATGATTTGTTCTATAAAATGGAGTGATTTTTCTTCGGTTGACATAATTTTTCTTAATTTTAGCAAAGATAAAAAATAGAAAACACAAAATGGGAACTATAAAATTAAAAAATATTAGAACATATTCTTATCACGGTTGCTTGATCGAAGAAGGTAAAATAGGTTCTGATTATATTGTTAATTTGGAGATTAAAACTGATTTAAGAAAATCATCTCTTACTGACAATTTAAAAGATACTGTAGATTATGTTCTTTTAAATAGCATTGTTGTTGAGGAAATGGCCATTCGCTCTGATTTATTAGAACATGTTGCACACCGCATTATTACTAGAATATTTAATGAAATACCAGAAGTTTCGAGAATAATTGTAGCAGTTTCAAAATTGAATCCACCTATAGGCGGTGATGTTGAAGCGGTTACAATTGAAATGGAAGAGTACAGATCATAATATTTAAATTACTTTTTAAAGATTCCGAAATAAATTTAAATTTTCAAGGGTTTAATTTTTAAAACTTAAAGTTTTTAAGTACTTTTGCCATCCAATCAAATAAGGCGTCGTGGCCGAGTGGCTAGGCTGGGCTCTGCAAAAGCTCCTACTCCGGTTCGAATCCGGACGATGCCTCAAAAACCTTCAAGGAAACTTGGAGGTTTTTTTATGGAAAATAATGAATAAAATTAAATGCCGGTTCTCCCGAAGCGTAGGGACGGACGATGCCTCAAATACCTTCAAGGAAACTTGGATGTTTTTTTATGGAAAATAATTATAATTTCTTCTTTTTTATTGCTTTTTTAAGGACCAACATTGTCATGCTGGAAGCATCCCTACTACCTTACGCAAATGTGTTGAGACGCTACCAGCGTAACAAATAGAATAGAAACAATAATAATCTTATCAAGCGCATTTTAGATTTTAAAAGTACAATTTTCAGTACCAACATTGTCATGCTGGAAGCATCCTTATTACGTTGCTCAAATGTTTTGAGAAGCTTACAGCGTGACAAATGTAATAGAAACAATAATAATCGTATGAAGCGCATTTTTAGATTGTAAAAGTGCAATTTCCAGTACCAACATTGTCATGCTGGAAGCATCCATCGTACGATGCTCATATATGTTGAGACGCTTCCAGCGTGACAAATGTAATAGAAACAATAATAATCGTATGAAGCGCATTTTTAGATTGTAAAAGTACTATTTCCAATACCAACATTGTAATGCTGGAAGCATCCATCGTACGATGCTCATATATGTTGAGACGCTTCCAGCGTGACAAATAGAATGGATTCTCTAAACACTAAAAATTTAATATAGTTCACTTTATAAACTTCTAATTATATCAGATTTTTAATTACTAACATTGTTATGCTTGAAGAATCCCTCCTACGTTGCTCATATTTGTTGACAAGCTTCCAGCGTGACAAATAGAATAGATAAAATAATAATCGTATTAAGCAGATTTTTAAATTTTAAAAATATATTTTACAGTATCAACATTGTCATGCTGGAAGCATCCCTATTATGTTGCTCACACTAGTTGAGACGCTTCCAGCGTGACAAATAGAATGAGTTCTCTAAACACTGAGAATTTAATAAAATTCACTTTGTAAACTTATAAATTACAGTGTATTTTACATTACAAACATTATTAAGCTGGAAGCATCATTTTTCTAATACTCAAACTTGCTGAGACGCTTCTACTTTGACAAATGCAATAGAAAAATAATAATCCTACAACATCTACAATAAATAAATAAAAAGTATCCTATCCAATTAAAAAAACAAAAAATCCTAATTCTGAATTTCAATTCAGAATTAGGATTATATTAATTATAGACTTTTAAAAAATCTTATTTATCTATTTTGTCAAAGGCATGTTTTACCATTTCTTTTTCTTTTGGGAACCAACCTTGAGTAATTAAAACCGTTCCAAAAACCATCAAAACTATGCTTATTCCTTTTTTAATTTTTAATATATTTATTGGTGTTAGCTTATTTTTTAACTGTTTAGCTAATATTATTTTAATACAGTCAACAGCTAAATAGGATAAAATAACAGTTATAAAAAAGGTAAACATTCTAGATGTCTGCATTTCTAGCTTAGGTCCTACTGAGATAATTACTGCTAACCAAAATCCAAGAACTCCAATATTAATTATATTCAAAAAGAAGCCTTTTACAAATAAACTACCGTAGTTCTTTTTTATAATTTCTTTGTCAATTAAATCGGTATTAATCTTCTGTTCTTTTTTTAATTGAATGAATGAAATTATACCATAAGCTAACATTAAAACTCCGCCAAAAATAAAAAGAGCGGGTTGATCCTTTAAACTTTGGATCAATCTAAAACTTCCTAAATAAGCAATTGCAATAAAAACTATATCTCCTAAAATAACACCTAAATCAAAAACTAAGGCTGCTCTAAATCCTTTTATTATACTAGTTTCTAGTAAGATAAAGAAAACAGGCCCTATCATAAAACTTAAGAATATTCCCCAAGGGATACCTGCTAAAATATCGTTTATCATTAAAATTCGAAATTAATTACCAACAAATTTTTGGTAAAATACTAATTTTTTTCTGTAATAGTTCCACCAATAAAAACTTCTTGATTTATCTGTTTTGGTTTACCATAAATATAAATTGAACCTCCAGCTTTTACTTTCGCATCAACTAAAGTACTAGCATTTACTTCTGATTCTCCTCCAGCGGCAACAGTAATAGTTGTTTGAGAGGTCTTTAAATCTCTTGCATTTAGAATACCACCAGATGTAATGGTTACGTTCTGATTTGTAGCTTTTCCAGATATAGAAATAATTCCTCCAGCATTAGCTTTCACAATCACTTTATCTACGTCAAGATCAATATTAATTTCTCCCCCAGATTTTGCGTTCAATTCAATACTAGTTTGCTTAAAATCATCTTCACTGGAAATATAACTTCCTTCGCTAACACCAATACTTTCAATGTTTTTAAAGTATAATTTTACAAGGATATCGTTACCAGATAACAATTTAGGAAATGGCATTCTAATTTTTAAATCACCGTTCTTGTTTAAAGTTTCCACTTCTGAGGCGCGCGCGCCAGTGATTGTTAATTTATTTTCGTCAGATGAAATTAAAATAACTTTGATTTTATCAAAGACTTTTACTTTATCAAAATCTCCTAAATTTCTATTAACTTGTGCATTTGTAAACTGAGCTAACAATACAAATGCAATAATAACTACTTTTTTCATTTTTCTATTTTAATGGTTCCTCAACTCTTCGTAAGAAATTAAAATCCAATTGTTTTTTAACTAAATCAGCATTTTTTACCTTAACGTAAATTTCATCTCCCAACTGCAATAATTTACCAGAAGTCTCACCTTTTAATGCATATTGTTTTTCATCAAATGTGTAATAATCATCTTTGATATCTCTAATTCTACACATTCCTTCGCATTTATTTTCGATAATTTCGACATAAATACCCCATTCAGTAACACCAGAAATAACACCCAAGAATTCTTCATCTTGATGATCTTGCATGTATTTAACTTGCATGTATTTGATTGAATCACGTTCTGCATTTGTCGCTAAACCTTCCATAGTTGACGAGTGTAAACACTTTGTTTCATAAGTGTCTTCATCCACAGATTTTCCGCCATCTAAATAATGCTGTAACAATCTGTGTACCATAATATCTGGATAACGACGTATTGGCGAAGTAAAATGAGAATAATAATCAAATGCTAAACCATAATGTCCTATGTTGTCTGTAGAATATTTAGCTTTACTCATACTTCTAATGGCAAGTGTGTCAATAAGATTTTGCTCTTTTTTACCATTTACCTGCTCCATCAACGCATTTAATGACTTAGAAATATCACCTTTATTACGGAAATCAATTTTATAACCAAACTTCGCTATAACGGTTTGCATCGCTATTAATTTATCTTCGTTAGGTTCATCATGAATCCTATAAATAAAAGTTTTCTTTTGTTTACCAATGAATTCTGCCACTTTCCTATTAGCTAAAAGCATAAATTCTTCAATAAGATGATTTGCATCTTTTGAAACTTTAAAATAAACGCCTTGAGGTTCTCCATTTTCATCTAAGTTGAACTTCACTTCTACTTTATCAAAAGTAATTGCACCTTCAGCCATTCTCTTTTTACGTAAAATTTTAGCAAGCTCATCTAATTTAAGCGTCGCTGAGACAATTTCTTCTGAAACTTTATAAGAAGCTCCAGTAATGGAAATATCCTCTGGAATTACGTCGTCTTTAGTCTCAATGATGTACTGAGCCTCCTCATATGAAAATCTTTGGTTCGAATGAATAACTGTTCTTCCAAACCACTGATCCATCACTTGAGAATTTTCGTTGATTTCAAAAACAGCAGAAAATGTATATTTCTCTTCATTTGGACGTAAAGAACAAGCAAAATTCGATAGTACTTCTGGTAACATTGGTACTACTCTATCTACTAAATAAACAGAAGTAGCTCTTTGATAGGCTTCATCATCGAGTATTGTACCTTCTTGCAAGTAATACGAAACATCGGCAATATGAATACCAATTTCGTAATTTCCATTATCTAATTTTTTAAATGATAACGCATCATCAAAATCCTTAGCATCTTTTGGATCTATTGTAAAGGTTAATGTATCGCGCATATCGCGACGTTTTGCAATTTCAGTTTCTGTTATTGTAGTATCAATTTTTTGCGCAAATGTCTCCACTTCAATAGGAAATTCTGATGGTAAACCATACTCAGCAAGAATCGCGTGGATTTCAGTATCGTGTTCACCAGGTTTTCCAAGCACTTTAATTACGGAACCAAAAGGACTATCGGCTTTAGTAGGCCAATCTTCTATATGAACTAAAACGACATCACCTTGCTCTGCCTCTCCTATTTTATCCTTTGGAATAAAAATATCAGTATACATTTTTGGATTTGCAGTGGATACAAAAGCAAAATTAGCTTGAATATCAATTACTCCTACAAAATCAGTTTTGTGTCTTTCTATAACTTCAATAACTTCGCCTTCCGGTTTTTTACCTTGTCTTTTGTTATAGACATAAACTTTTACAATGTCTTTGTCTAAAGCGTGATTTAAATTATTCGTTGGAATAAATACATCTTCCTCTAAATCAGCGCATACAAAATAAGCCGTTCTACGACCAGTCATATCTATTTTACCTTCGTAATAATCCTTACTTACGGCCTTAATTAAATACTTTCCTGGTTCTGATTCAATAATTTTATTTTGGGCAGCTAGAATTTTCAAATCTTTAATAATTTGATTTCTGCTTTCTGTATCGTCTAACTCGAGCTTTGCTCCTATTTGTTTATAATTGAATGCTTTATTAGCACTTTGCGATAATATTTTTATAATTTTATCAGAGAAATCTTTCCCTTTTTTTATCGGCTTTCTTAATCTTTTACTCATAAATTCTTTTCTTAAAAGTCTAAAATTACAAAATACTAAGCTGTTACAGCTAAAGAGGTGACATATTTAAAGAAAATATAACTTTGAAGATAAATTGTATCTTTATAAAAAGAATAAAATATGGAAGAATTTAAAACAGTTGCAATATTTAATTACTCACATGAAATTGTTGTATTAAAGCATTTATTAGAACAAGAAGGAATAAGTTATTTTTTTGAAAATGAAATCATGTCTTCTTTTGCGCCAATGTACTCAAATGCTTTGGGAGGAATTAAACTAAAAATACATCCTAACGATTATGAAAAAGTGCAACAGTTGTTAGACAATCTAAATAACAATTTGAAAATCGTTTAAATTTTATATTCTTCGAATATTATTTTTTTGAAAGTTTTATTTTTTGAAAGTTGTTAACATATATTAATATAAACAAAAAGAAAAATTAAATTTAAAATCTTTCTTGGTTGTTATTATAGCTTGTTAATAGTAGCAATAAATATATTTTAAAATGTATTGAAGTCAAGTTAAAAGATGTTATCGCGACTTATCAACATAGTTATATTGTAGTAATGTGCTAGTTTTTAAAAGGTTTTGAATTTTAGTTAACAATGGTTGATAACCGTTTCAATATTCAAATTGTAAATAACTTCAACTATCGTTTTTTGTTAACAACATACTATTTAGTAATGATAACTATTCTAAAAATTCAGCAAACTAAATTAGGATTTTCAATACCCGTTTTGGATTAGTTTTTTTTTATTTATGGACCTAAAAAAGTTCTGATATTCTATCTCAAGTTATTAACATAAAATGTTAATTTAAGGTTAACTGAATATCAGGCAATTAGCTTTTACTATTAACAATGTAAAATTTTAACAATTTTATTTTATAATCTCTACTGATTCTCAGCTAATTATATATATTATTAAATTGTTAACAACTCATAAACTTATGGTTATGTGTTAGTTATGAAGTAAAAAATCAGTTGTGTTTTTTGATTTAAATAAGCGTGATTTATATATCATATAATAGATATACTTTAATTAAATTTGCACCACACAACTTAAAATACATAGTATGAAAATCTCGATAGGAAATGATCACGCAGGACCTGAATACAAAAAAGCGATTGTTGAAATGCTTCAAGCAAAAGGATTTGAGGTAACTAATTATGGAACAGATTCAGCAGCTAGTGTTGATTATCCAGATTTTGGACATCCTGTTGCCACAGATGTTGCTGAAGGTAAAGCTGATTTTGGAATTATCATTTGCGGAAGTGGAAATGGAATTGCAATGACTGCAAACAAACATCAAAAAGTTCGTGCAGCTTTATGTTGGATTAAAGAGATTGCAGCTTTAGCACGTCAACACAATGATGCAAACATAATTAGTATTCCAGCGCGTTATACTTCGATTGCACAAGCAGTAGAAATGGTTGATACTTTCCTAACTACAGATTTTGAAGGTGGAAGACATCAAACAAGAGTTGATAAAATTTCTTGCTAAAAATTAACTTATCACTTATTAATATATAGAAAGCTTAGTTTCAAACTGAGCTTTTTTTTTATGCACTTTTTTTGAGTAAAACATAATTGAACAATTTTTTAAAAAATCATCATTTGTAATTTTCAAAAATCTGTACTTCTTAAAGAAAATAAAAATATAATACCATTACTACAATTTGAATTAAAGCTATTGCCCAAAAGCGAAGTAAATAACTTTTTTTTGATGTTTTATGTCTAAAAAAAAGCATTGCGATTCCTGAACCAATTGTTCCTCCTAAAACAACTAAAATTAAAAGAGTATTTTCTGAAATTCGGCGTTTTCTATTCTTAGCTAAAGATTTATCGTATCCAATTAGCGCAAAGGCACTTAAATTTAAAACTACGAATAAGAATAATAAAGCAATCATTTAACTCAATTTAACTTTCAAAGATATTATTTTAGCGAGGTGATTTCTTTAAATACTATATCAATTATATAAAATACTAGATTTTAAAATGACGAACATCCAATTCATATCAAAGTACGTTGTGATTGCTGCGATAAACATTCAAAAAACAGTGCAATTATTAGCAGAAGATTGTACTATTCCTTTTATTTCTAGGTATCGAAAAGACACAACTGGAAATCTCGATGAAGTTCAAATTGAAAATATAGCGAAGTTCCAAAAGGAATTTGAAACAATAGTAAAAAGAAAAGTAGCAATTTTAAAATCTATTGAAGAACAAAACGCATTAAGTCCAGAACTAAAATCAAAAATTGAAAATAGTTTTGATTTGCAAGAAGTAGAAGATTTTTATCTGCCATTTAAAAAGAAGAAAAAAACAAGAGCAGATGTCGCACGTGAATACGGTCTTGAACCCTTGGCTACGATTATAATAGCACAAGGTAATGATGATATAGATTTTATTTCTACCAAGTACTTAAATAAAAACGTTGCAAATGAAGATGCTGCTCTACAAGGCGCGCGCGATATAGTTGCTGAATGGATTAACGAAAATATTTATGTTCGTAAACAATTACGACGATTATATCAAAGAAAAGCGAGTATTACTACAAAGGTTGTAAAGTCTAAAAAAGACGATGAAAATGCTCAGAAATTTAATCAATATTTTGAATGGACAGAGCCTTTAATTAAAACTCCTCCTCATCGCTTATTAGCTATGCTTAGAGCTGAAAATGAAGGTTTTGTAAAAATGAAAATTGAAGTTGATACTGAGGAAGCTTACGATTTAATTGATGAAATTGTTTTAAAAAAGCAAAGTAATTCAACTTCTCATATGCAGCTTGCTATTGAAGACAGTTTTAAGCGCTTACTTAATCCTGCCATTTCAAACGAGAGTTTACAAGAGGCAAAAGTTAAGGCTGATGCCAATTCTATTCAAGTATTTGCTAATAATCTTGGGCAGTTGTTATTAGCACCACCATTAGGCGAGAAACGAATTCTAGCAATTGATCCAGGTTTTAGAAGTGGTTGTAAAATTGTTTGTTTAGATGAAAAAGGCGATTTGCTGTACAATGAAACAATTTATCCACATGCACCTCAAAAAGAGGAAGTAATGGCGATGAAAAAGATTCGCTCAATGGTTAATTCTTATAAAATTGATGCAATATCTATAGGAAACGGAACGGCTTCACGCGAAACAGAGTTTTTTATTAAGAAGATTGCATTTGATAAACCGGTTCAAGTTTTTATTGTTAGTGAAGCGGGAGCATCAGTATATTCAGCATCGAAGATAGCGAGGGATGAATTTCCTAATTATGATGTAACGGTTCGTGGTTCGGTTTCTATAGGGAGACGACTATCAGATCCATTAGCTGAATTGGTAAAAATAGATCCTAAAGCAATTGGCGTGGGACAATATCAACATGACGTAGATCAAAGTAAGTTAAAGGAAGAGCTAGATAATACTGTAATTCGCTGTGTGAATTCTGTTGGAATTAATATTAATACCGCGAGTAAACATTTATTGAGTTACGTGAGTGGAATAGGAGAGAAGCTAGCAGAAAATATTGTACAATATCGATCTGATAATGGACCTTTTACTGATCGAAAGCAACTCAAGAAAGTCCCTAGACTTGGTGAAAAAGCATATCAACAAGGTGTTGCTTTTATTAGAATTTCAAATGCTAAAAATCCATTAGACAATTCAGCTGTTCATCCAGAAGCTTACGGAATTGTTGAAAAAATGGCGAAGGATTTAAAATTAACTGTGAATGATTTAATAGCTAATCCACAAAAAACAGCGTTAATCAAACCAGAAAATTACATTACGTCTGAGATAGGTTTATTAACTTTAAAAGACATTATCAAAGAATTAGAAAAACCAGGATTAGATCCTAGAAAATCTGCTAAGGTATTTGAATTTGACCCAAATGTTAAATCTATAAAAGATGTAAAATCAGGAATGATTTTACCTGGAATTGTCAATAATATTACCAATTTTGGTTGCTTTGTAGATATTGGTGTCAAAGAAAGTGGCTTAGTTCACATTTCACAGCTAAAAGCTGGATTTGTAAGTGATGTTAATGAAGTAGTTAAATTACATCAACATGTTCAAGTAAAAGTAACAGAAGTGGACGAAGACAGAAAAAGAATTCAGTTGACAATGATTATATAAATCCAAAAAAAGTCCAAATCACATAAGATAAACTGATGTAATTTGGACTTTTTTAATATTGAAAGTAAAGAAATTTATTCTTTTGTTTCTTCTTCTTTTTTGACAACTGTCTGATCTTCTTTAGAAGCGTTTTTGAATTCTTTAATTCCGCCACCTAAACCTTTCATTAATTCCGGTATTTTTTTACCTCCAAAAAGTAGTAAAACAACAACGACAATTAAAATCCATTCTGAACCACCAGGCAACATCCCTAAAGTTATAGTTAAAAAGTTCATGTTTTCTATTTTTTAGAATAAGGTACAAATGTATATAGAATAACCTAACGGAATATTATTTTGCTGCATTTATTTGGTTTCAAAAGCGTTAAAAATTTATTAAAATAAAAATGCTTGCATTACTGTGACACCAATACTTGAGAATACAATAAACCACATTAATTGTTATATTTGTTTAATAATGTGAATCAAGGGTTGAAAAAATGACAAAAAAAGAAAGAAATAACTTTCAAATAATTAGTTTAATAGTCTGAAAATCAGTATATTTAAAGTGTATCCTACGCACATATAAACA
>NZ_JBANDI010000027.1:0-55092 GCF_039123485.1 Flavobacterium sp. PL12 | reverse complement strand
TCTTCTTGTTCTTGACATAATTATGCTAATTTAGGGTTTTTAATCCTATCTTAAATCTAAACAAAAAGTTGTACCGTTTTTGGGGAGCAGCATAAACATCACCAATTAAAAAGCAGTTTACCGTATGAGCTTGATGTAACTTCTCTAATTTTAGTTTTTAGCTCTCCTATTTCCATACGATTTAGAATGGATGAAAAACGTTTTGACGTAGATGGAACTTATAATGCACGATACGAAGTTGTTAAAAAACGCATTGATAAAGCAAATATAAAAGGAACTATGGAACGAATCACTGAGGAAGAAAAAATTACAATCGTATATTCTCACAATAGCGAGCGAATTGAATATCTCAACTACATAAAATTTTTACAGTTCAAGAACATATTAGAACCACTCATCGAGGAGTTTGAAGTCGAAGAATTGCAAGGAGTTTCTGGTCTAAAAGCAATACGTGTAAAAGTTCAGAATAACAATTTCGATCAGAATATAAAAAAATACAGTTATGAAGACCTTCTCAAGGAGTTACATTAAACTCAAACCATTCGGAAAGCAATCACAAAGGAAATAACAGATATTATGATTCCGAACATAAAGAAATTATAGGTAATTCTAAGAAGACGATATTTTCTTTCGAGAACTAATCCTAAAAAGTATAAATCTTTAATCATTGAATTATAGAGATAATCTTTGTCCTTCATCATTTCGTTCATTGCCCATTGGTATTCATCAAGCGGCATTTTATAAAAATTACCAAAGAATAATAAATTCACTTTTTTATTTTCAATATCTTGTCTCGTAAAAACGCCTTTAGTAACTTTTGGTCTCGTAGAAAGTATTGCAAATATTATTGTAATAACGCTAGATAGCAACATTATAAAGGTTGGAATCATTAAATGTGCATTGCTGGGACTGTCTAATTTTGGAATTAGTGTAGAAAGTGCGATTGAAATTATAATGGCATTTACGGAAAGTAAAATATTAGCTTTGCTATCCGCAATACCACTTAAAGTCGTGTGATTGTTTAATGTAATTCGGAATAAGGTGTCAACGGCACGATCTGGCTTTTCTTCCTTAGACTTTTTCTTTACTTCTTTTAAGTTGCTTAATTCCATTTTAACTTTATTTTCTTGCAGAATTTGTATCGTTTTCTCTTTTGCGGTTTGCCAGTTTTCTAATGCATACTTAGTATAATATTGATGCCTATTAACTAGGAAATGTATGTTTTCATTATTCCACTCTAAGTCAGAAAAAGTTTTTTGACTCGTGTTTTGAAGCTCCATCCTCAAAGCATTACACGTCACGTCGTATTGAGTGCTGGAAATATGATGTGAATCAGCATCGTTTATTATTTTTTCTAGGAGTGTTTGTGGAATATATCCTAGTGTGGTCGAGCGAATTAAAGTAGCAACGCTTTCAATAGTTTGAGAATCTTGACCTTTATTGATTAAAAAATCAGTCATCATTGCAATACTAGATTCTTCATGTTGATGGCATCCATTAACATAACCAACATCGTGAAACCAAGCTGCAAGAAGTAGAATCTCTTTGTCAACAATATTCAAATCTTCAACCGTGATAATCTCATTTACAGCAGCAACTACATCAGTGGTGTGCTTTAAATTATGGTAGGTATATAAAGTAGAAAGTTTATCTTTGAATAATTTTTCAATGAATGCTTTGGCCGCTTCTATTAGGTTCATGGACTAATTTTTATAGTACTAAATTATGAAATTAATTTCGGATAACTCTTTTATTACTTTTAATAAAAAGATTTTTATAATACTTGTTGGAACATTTATTTTACAATCCTGTGCAACACATCATGCACAATATGGGAAAAATATTCAAAATCCTATAAAAGAGCAAACTGCTGAAACTTCAAAAATTACGCATACTTTTTTTTTAGTTGGTGATGCTGGAAATTTAGAGGAAGCTACAACACAAAAAAATCTTGGTAAGTTAGAAAATCGCTTAAAAAAAGCAGATAAAAACTCTACTCTATTGTTTCTTGGAGATAATATTTATCCTAAAGGTTTGCCCAACAACAAAGATTTAGTAAAGCAAAAAATTGCAGAAAGTAAATTAAATGCGCAACTAAAATTATCAAATGATTTTAAAGGACAAACTATATTTATCCCTGGAAATCACGATTGGTATAGTGGCATCGAAGGATTAGAACGTCAGGCTAAAGCAGTAACGGAATACCTCAACAATAAAAAATCATTTCTTCCTAGAAAAAGTTGTGGAATTGAAGATCTCGAAATTAACAAAAATTTACTTTTAATTACGATTGACAGTCAATGGTATATAGAGGATTGGGACAAGTTTCCCACGATCAATGACGACTGTACAATTAAAACTCGCGAAGATTTCTTCGACGAATTAGAAGATTTATTAGTAAAAAATAAAGACAAAACAGTTCTACTAGCGGTGCATCATCCATTAATGAGCAACGGAACTCATGGTGGACAATTCTCAATGAAAAAGCAACTATTTCCTTTAGAGCAAAAAATTCCGTTACCTGTTTTAGGGTCTGCACTTAATTTTCTTCGCGCAACTTCAGGCATAAGTCCGCAAGACATTCAAAATAAGTACTACACTAAATTTACGCAAAGAGTAAAAACGTTATTACAAAGTAATGATAATGTAATTATAGTTTCTGGTCATGATCATAATCTACAATACATAGAAAATGATGGTATAAAACAAATAATCAGCGGAGCGGGTTCAAAATTTGAAGCTGCAAAATCGGTGTTTGCTAATGATTTCTCTTATGGTAAAAATGGTTATGCTTCTTTAGATTTTCACGAAAATGGAACAGCGCAAGTATCTTTTTATGGACAAGAGGACGGAATTGAAAAATTACTTTTTCAACATAATGTGTTAGAGCAAAAAAATAATTTCGAGACAGCAAACTTTCCAAAATCATTTCCAAAAACGACCACTACAAGTATTTACAGTGATAAACAAACTAAGAAATCTAAATTCTACAAATTCCTTTTTGGAAAGCATCACCGCAAATATTACAATCTACCAATAGAAGCACAAACAGCCACAATTGATACGCTTTTGGGTAGTTTGCTACCAAAACGCGCTGGTGGCGGACATCAATCTAATTCATTGCAACTGATTGATAAAAATAAAAAAGAGTACGTAATGCGTGCACTTAAGAAAAGTACGGGAAGATTTCTTCAATCGGTAGCATTTAAAAATCAATTCATACAAGATGAGTTTAATGGCACCTACGCTGAAAGTTTATTAGCTGATTTTTACACAACAGCTCATCCCTATACTCCATTTGCTGTTGGAAATCTTGCAGAAAAAATTGGAGTATCTCACACGAATCCTAAATTATATTACATTCCAAAACATCATGCCTTAGGCTCTTTTAATGCAGATTTTGGAAACGAACTATATATGGTTGAAGAAAGACCAACTACAAGCCAAATAGCGGTGAAAAGTTTTGGAACACCTTCAGCAATTATAAGTACAGAGGATGTATTAAAAAATCTTTTGAAAGATGAAAAGTATTCAGTAGATGGAAGTGAATATATTCGAGCACGATTATTTGATATTTTAATAGGCGATTGGGATAGACACGATGATCAATGGCGCTGGGGCGAATATAAAGTAGGTGAAAAAATTGTCTACAAGCCAATTCCTCGCGATCGCGATCAAGCTTTTACAAAATATGATGGTACATTACTTTCCCTTTTAATGAAAAGTGTTCCGCTGCGTCACATGCAATCTTTTAGAGATAAAATAAAAAATGTAAAGATTATGAATCGCGAGCCTTATCCTTTAGACCTTGCTGTTTTGAAAATCAATAATGAAGACGAGTGGATCACGCAGGCAAAATACATAGAAGATAAATTATCTGATGCAGCTATAGATGCAGCATTTGAAAATTTACCGAAGGAAGTTCAAGACGGAACAATTGAGGACATTAAAAGAAAATTAAAACTGCGTAAAAAAGACTTACAAAGTGCTGCTTCAAAATATTATGCAGTGTTGCAGCATACTGTTTTGATTGTGGGAACTGATAAAAAAGACAAGTTTGTAATCCATAATACAGATAAAAACAATCTAGAAATCCAAGTTTATCGCGTTAAAAAGGATAAAGAGGAATTACAATACACTAGAAATTTTACTACTGAAAAAACAAAAAAAATATGGATTTATGGATTAGATGACGATGACATTTTTGAAGTAACGGGAATGAAAAACTCAGGAATAAAAATTCGTTTAATAGGTGGTCAAAATAATGATTCTTACACAGTTAAAAACGGAAAAAATATAAAAATTCACGATTTTAAAACAAAAGAAAATACTTTCGATATAGATTCCAAAGCTAAAACTTTATTGTCAGATGATTATGAAGTTAGCTTATACGATTACAAAAAGCCAAAATATAATTTCTTTTCAGTACTGCCTAATATTGGATATAATCCTGATGATGGAGTAAAGCTAGGCCTGATCACTGGTTACAAAGTGAATGATTTCAATCAAAATCCTTACACTCAAAAACACAGCTTAAAAACCAATTACTACTTTGCCACTTCTGGATTTGAACTCGGATACAATGCCTCGTTTCCAAAATTATTTGCAGAATGGGATTTAGATTTTGAAAGTCAATATACAAGTCCAAATTTCACAATCAATTATTTTGGAGATGGAAATGAAACTATTAATGATGATGAAAATCTTGGTAAAGATTACAATCGCGTTCGAATGAAAATGATCAAAGCGTTTCCGTCAATAAAAAAAGTAGGGAAACATGGAAGTACGATTCGGTTCCAAACTAGCTTTGAAAGAATCACTGTTGAGCAAACAAGCAATAGGTTCGTTACTTCTGCGACAAACTTAAATCCAGAAGTATTCGACAGTCAACAGTTTGCTGGTGCGAATGTGAAGTACAGTTTTGAAAATTATGATTTTCCAGCTTTTCCATCAATGGGAATGGGATTTTCGATGACAGCTGGTTGGAAAACAAACTTATCAGATGGTAAAAGAAATTTTCCAATGCTTGAAAGTAAACTAAATTTCAATCATAAAATTGACGCAAATGGAAAAGTAGTTTTCGCCACAATTTTCAAAGCTAAAACTATTTTAAATAATAATTACGAATTTTATCAGGGAGCAAATTTAGGAGGTGATTATAATTTAAGAGGTTTTAGAAATGAACGTTTTTTAGGAAATAAATCTTTTTATCAAAGCACTGACGTTCGTTGGGATTTAGGTAAAATCAAAAGAAATCTTGTTCCCATGTCTTTTGGAATTTTAGGCGGATTTGACTACGGTAGAGTTTGGAAAGACGGTGAAACTTCCGAAAAATGGCATAAGTCCTATGGTGGAGGATTATGGTTAAATGGCCTCAATACTTTGACAGCCCGACTCACTTATTTTAAAAGTATTGGCGATGAAGAAGCTAGGATAGCAGTTGGTTTAGGATTTGGTTTTTAATGCAGTGAGATTAACATCATAGACATTCCCGCCTTCATTTTTAGTTCTTTCATCCGCGATAAATAAAGTAGTATTATCTTTAAAAGTAACGGCTTCTTTTTGAGAAAAATGATTTAATTCTAGTGTTGTTTTTTTACCATTTAGAAAACTATCACTTTTAAAATTTTCGAACATTATTATTTTATCATGCGTTAAAACAACTACTTTTTTGTCGTCTGGACTTATTGCGGCACTAGTAATAGCACAGCTATTATACTTGTTGCAAGTCTTAAACTTACCCATTAAAACAGCTTGGTGAAATCCTGCTTTGTTGGGAATTTTATAAACAAATGAAGTGCCATCAAATCCTTTACTTCGATTTTTTGTAAAGAGATAAAAGTTATTTTTAAATTCAAAAAAACCTTCAACATCATAAAATAGATCTGATTTTTTAGGTGGGAAATCTTTTTGCTCTGGATATACAAAAGAAATCTTATAGGATGGATTTACTCTTTCAGATTGCAAATCTTTTTTGTCAATTTTATAAATGGAAAGATCTTTTCTTCTATTCTCGTTGTTACCAAAGTCACCTATGTAGAAGTTACCTTGTTTGTCTCGAGTAATATCCTCCCAATCAACATTGTCAGTGTTTTCTATTGTAATTGTTTTTTCAATTTTCCCCTTTAAATTTATACCATAAATCGCATTAGCATTGCCGTGGTCTTCCAATGCCCACAATAATTTGCTATTGCTATCATAAGTTAATCCCGAGACTTCTTTTAATTTTTTAGGTAATGAAAAGATTGTATTAAGAGAAGTAAACCCTTGTTGGCAACCCAATAATACAACAACGGACAACAATAGAAATATTTTTTTCATATTTTACTAACTTAATTTTTCATCTGCTACGCTGACTGGAAAGCAGAAATCTAATTTTTTAAAATTTCACAAAATGAATTACAATTATTGCACCTTGTTTTTAAACAAATTTATGTTCTTGTAATTTCTAATGATGAACTCAAATGCTGCAATCATTATATTACCCATTGATTTTGCTTTCTTAAAATTCAAATCATTGGTATAATTATACAGCTCCATTTGTAATTGCTCTAAATGGGAATCTGGTGCAATATTATCTTGTCCCATAATCTTTAGTAACATTTTAATGCGATTCTCTGCAGAAAGAATTCTTTTAGCTAAAACAGATCGCTCTTCATCTTTGTATTGTTCGATCGAACTATTTTGCAATTTGTCTTTTACCAATTTAACCATTGGATAATTCTCCTTAAAAAATTGAGGACGATAGACTTTAAAATTACCTTCATAACATTGTTGGTCAAAATCTATTGCACGAATTCTATAAACTACTTGGTCAAAATCATGAATAGGAATAACAACATAGTTGTAAGCACGCATATCGCCTAATAATCGAATCATACAACGTTCATTGAACTTTACAAATTCTTTTGCAATTTGTGCTTTTTCGGTTTCAGTACATTCAGTAAGTAACGTTTTTATAAAAACATCTCCTGCAATCCCCATAATGTGCTCTTCAACTAGCGTGTCTCCGTACACTAAAAAGTTAATCTTATCCGGTGAAAGAATATGTTCCAACTCTAAACCGTAAACCCGTGAAGCATCAGCTTTTTTAATGTAAAAGTGAGTGTAATTATCATTTAATATATTTCTAACTTTTATTCTAAAAGGTTTAGAGTTTCCAAATGTGCAATAATCAATACAATCGACATTCAAGAATTTAAGAATCCCGAGATTACCATCAGAATGTAAAAGCGAATATATTTTTTTTAAATTTAAGTCAATTTCTTGTCTTTCAAATTCATTGTAATACACTCTGATCCATAATGTATCCTGATCATGTTTATCATAAACAGTTATAGAACCTGAAAAACGCAGTAAATCGTCATAAAAAATAGAAACTTTTGAAATCCTATCAAAACGCTCTAAATACTTTAGAAGAGAATCGTTTATAGGATAGGACGGCTTTTTAAAAAGCATTATTGGCTCACTCATACTAAAATAGGTTTAAAGCAAAATTACGATAAATTAAAATGAAAAGTATTTAAACCTAAACGAAGGAAACGAAGTGATTTAAAAATATGAATTAAAAGAAAGAAGCTAAACTAAAACAAGCTTTTATAATTGATTTTTCTATCTCTAAATCATAGAATTTTCGTTGTCGAAATAAGCTTAACTATCTTAAATATAGTTTATTACGTTAAAATTTACATTGTTTATTCGAATTATAAAGTCGATAAGATAAATAGCTACAATAAAACAGGGAAATATTTCAAGTAAAAACCTAATTTTCAGTAGATAAGCAAATTGTTTCTTAAAAAATCAATGACTTTTCGAAAATATAAAATTTATTAAAACATTGATTAGCAGTTGTTTAACTAATTATTTTAAGGCAGTTTTTAATTTGACAGAAAGTTTATCATAAAAAGAATTTGATGAATAGATATATATTTTATATTTGGAGACCCATATTTACCTAAAATACTTAAAACCTAAAAATGACAGACAAACTTGAACTGTATTTCAAGGCTGCTCAATCTGCAAAGATTGGCATTTGGAAAATTAATCTGGAAACGAATCATGTCTTTTGGGATAGCGTTACTAAATGCATTCTTGAAGTCGGTGAGGAATTTGAGCCAGTGTATGGTAATGCGCTAAATTTTTATACAGAAGGAGAAAGCAGAGATCGCATTAAAAGTATGGTTTGTGGTGCCATAACTGAAGGAGTTTCATTTGACGAAAAATTCCAAATCACAACTGCAAAAAACAACATTAAATTTATTGAATGTATTTGCTTAGTTGAGAAAAATAGCGAAGGTGTACCTACTAATTTACTAGGAACATTCCAAGATATTACGACCGAGCAAAATCTAATTAACGAATTAGAATTAAATGTTCAGAAATTCTCATCTATATTTTCTAGCGCTAACGATGCTATCTTCATTATCGATACTTCTAACGGAATTATAACAGACTGCAATCCTCGATCAGCTGCTCTTACGGGTTACGATATTTCCGAATTAACGGGTTTGCATAATTCACAGCTTTTTCCAGAAAAATATAGAAAAGAAGTTAGATTTTTTTTAAAGTATAATTTGTATAGAAATGAATACACTGTTGATGAAACCTATATTCAAACAAAAAAAGGTGAATCTATTCCTGTAGAAATTGCCTCGGGAAAAAAATTCCAGGTTGATAATGTAACGTACCTCGTTTGCTTTATAAGAGATATTAGCGAACGAAAAAATTCTGAAAACAAACTAAACTTATTATCACTCGCTGCCTCAGAAACAACAGATACAATTGTAATTGCTGATGAAAATGGCGCTGCGATTTGGGCTAACAAAGCTTATCTTGATCTTACGGGTCGAAATATGAATGAAATATTAGGTAGTAAAATAGACTATATTTCTAATGGTCCAGAAACAGATAGAAATGCAACTTCCCTCCTACGTAAAGCGATTAAAAACAAAGAAAGCATCAAGATCACAATACTCAATTACAGTAAGAATGGAGAAAAGTATTGGTTTGAATTGAATATCACAACAGCACTTGATAATAATAATAATTTTATAAATTTCATTTGTATTGGTCGAAATGTAACGTCTAGAATTGAAAGAGAATTAGAATTAAAAGAACTTCTCGAGGTAACTAGTAATCAGAACAATAAGTTATATAATTTTACACATATTGTTTCCCATAACATTAGATCTCACACTAGTAATCTATCAATGGTAGTTGATGTTATTGAAAGTACAGATGATATTAACGAAAAAATATCCTACTTCGATTTATTTAAAGAGGGGACTGAAAAACTCTCTGAAACCATTGAATACTTAAATGAAATTATAACAATCCAACAAAAAACAAGTATAGAAAAAAAAGAGATTTGTTTAAAGAAGGAAATAGAAAAGACTAAAAAATCGTTAAGTTTAGTTATTAAAGAAAGTCAAATTACTATTACTGATACAATTCCTGACCGACTCATTGTATCAGCTATTCCCGCTTACATTGATAGTATTTTACTTAACTTATTTACAAACGCAATTAAATATAAATCATCAGAACGAGATGCAACTCTTGAAATAGGATACGAAATAATTGATGACTACACAGTAATCAATTTTAGAGATAACGGTTTAGGATTAGACTTAAAGAAAAATGGTCATAAACTTTTTGGAATGTACAAGACATTTCACGGTAATGAGGATGCTAAAGGAATTGGATTATTCATAACTAAAAACCAGCTAGAAGCTATGAACGGCAAAATAGAAGTGGAAAGCACGGTAGACGAAGGATCAAATTTTAAAATTTATTTAAATGAAAAATAAATTAACGTACATTATCGACGACGACAAATTAACTGTCAAATTAATGACCATTCTTATTTCGAAAAATAAATTTTGTGAGGAAATTAAATCCTTTTACAATGCTGAAAATGCATTAGAACTTCTTAAACAAAATTCGAATAATGAAGGCCTGTTACCTGACGCAATATTATTAGACATAAACATGCCAATAATGGATGGGTGGCAATTTCTCGATGAGTTTATCCACTTATCCTTAAAAAAGAAGATCTCTGTTTTTATTATGACCTCATCAATCGATCCAGCTGATATTGAAAAAGCTAAGGAATATACTGTCGTTAAAAATTATATTGAAAAACCCATCACTTCTTTAAAATTAGATTCTCTCTGTAAATTAATTGAGGCCTTGTAGAACGACGATTTATTTTAATCTGAAGTACGATTATTGTATTTTAGAACGATTAATAGCACTTATTTCTCCAATAATAAATCAATACTACTTTCCTTGCTATCTTTTAATAAAATTTTTAGTATCAATTTGCTTTTTTTTTTCGAAAAGAGATGCAACTCTGGATTTTCTAATTCCTACCTATTATTTAGAAAGTATTGATTTTATGATGCTCGATTCTACTACTTAAATAAATGAAAGTTGCTATAATCACAACACAGATTTGAAAACTTGATATGAATTGTAAAAACATGGGTTGAATTAAAAAGTGTTTTTGCTATTTCGCAGAGAAAATTGGCTTTTAATCTATATATTTGAGAACAAGAACCGATAATTTAATATTAAACTTACAAATATGCCAAAAAAGCTTAATCGGTATCTCAATGCCGCACAGTCAGCAAAAATTGGTATATGGGATCTCAATCTTAAAAAAGAAACTGCATTTTGGGATTCAGTTACAAGAAATATTCTTGAAGTTGATGATGATTTTATCCCTGTAAAAGGTTCCGCTATTGACTTTTATCAAAAAGGTGAAAATAGAGATCGTTTTGTATCGCTTTTACATCACGCGGTCGAAGAAGGAATTCCATTTCACGGTAGATTCCAAGTGAACACTGCTAAGAATAATGAGCGACATGTCGAGTGCATTTGCCAAGTCATTTTTAAGAAAGGCAAACCTCGAAGATTAGTTGGCACATTTAGAGATATTACAAAAAAACAGAATCTAATTAACGAATTAGAACTGAATGTTGAAAAATTTTCTTCTCTTTTTTCGAATGCTAATGACGCCATTTTTATTATTGATACCTCCGATGGCTTAATTACACAATATAATCGCCGAGCAGCAGAACTGACAGAATTTAATGAGTCAGAATTAATAGGTTCACCCTTTTCTCATTTGCTCATTGGAGAAAATAAAAAAGATTCTTTTGTTTTCCTTGAAGATCATATTTTACAAGATAATCACATTATTAATGAAGCAATTTTAAAGACGAAGTCTTTAAAAAGCATAACTGTTGAAGTCTCCTCTGGAAAAAAGTTTAAAGTACGTGATAAGAACTACTTAGTGTTTTTTATCAGAGATATATCAAATCGAAAAACTGCAGCAAGGTACATGAATATGCTTTCCTTGGCAGTTTCGGAAACGAATGATACCATAACTATAGCAGATCCAAAAGGAAAGACAGTTTGGGCAAATAATGCTTATTTAGCGTTAACTGGTTTTACTCTCGAAGAAATCGTTGGTCATACACCTGGCTTTCTATCTAAAGGTCCAGAAACTGACGTTGAAACTACAAATTTAATGCGTGAATCCGTTCGCAACAGGGAAATTGTGAAAGTTACAATTTTAAACTATAAAAAAAATAAGGAGAAATATTGGTACGATTTAAATATAACTCCAGTCTTTAATCAGCAAAACGACCTGATCTATTATATAGGAATTGGTAGGGATGTTACAATTCGCCACAGCAAAGAAATCGAACTTAACAATTTGCTTACTGTGACGACTGATCAAAATAAAAAGCTATTTAATTTTGCTCATATCATTTCGCACAATATTCGCTCACATACTAGCAATCTAGCTATGGTGCTTGAAGTAATAGAAGATGCTGACACCACAGAAGAGAAATTGTCCTATCTCCCACTCTTTAAAGAAGCGACAGAAAAACTTTCTGACACGATAAATTATCTCAACGAAATTGTTACTATTCAAAAAAGCACAAATTTAAGTAAGACAAAAGTCAACTTAAAAGATGAAATTAGAAAAGTAAAAGAGTCATTAGCACTCGTTATTAGCGAAAATAAAGTTACAGTTTCAGATACTATCCCAGAAGATTTAACGCTATTTGTAGTTCCCTCTTACCTAGAGAGTATATTAGTAAACCTATTTACAAATGCAATACGATACAAGTCTCCAAAAAGACCAACTACTTTAGAAATTAATTGTGAGTCCAATGGTGAGCACACTATCGTCAACTTTAAAGATAATGGTCTGGGAATAGATTTGGAAAAAAATGGTCATAAAATATTTGGAATGTACAAAACATTTCATGGAAACAGTGATGCGCGCGGAATTGGCTTATTCATAACAAAAAATCAAATTGAGGGAATGAAAGGTAAAATTGAGGTCGAAAGTAAAGTAGACGTTGGTTCAACCTTCAAATTATATATAAATGAAAAATAGAAGAATCTACATAATTGATGATGATAAGTTGACGGTAAAATTGATTAGTATGTTAATTCATAAAAATAAATTTTGCGACGAAATCCATTCTTTTTATAACGCACAAGATGCTTTAAATGAACTAAAGCAAAATAGTGAGAATAGCGATGAATTGCCCGATGGAATATTACTCGATTTGAATATGCCGATAATTGATGGCTGGCAGTTTCTAGAAGAATATGTAAAATTAGATATCGTAAAAGATATTTCGATTTATATCGTGTCTTCATCAATTGACCCAGCAGACATTGAAATGGCAAAAAAGCATGAGTTTTTAAAGGATTATATTATGAAACCTATAACTGCTGCAAAGCTAACAGCAATGTCTTTTACCTTTTAAAAAAACTAAATAGAAATGAGCAGTAACATTTTAATATTTTATTCGTCTTATAAAAAACTAAAAAGCTACAATTTTGCAAACAATACTTTCTGTTAAAAATCTCACTAAACGTTATGGCGCTCTCCAAGCTTTAAAAAACGTTTCTTTCGAAATTCAAAAAGGCAATGTCTACGGGATATTAGGGCCAAATGGTAGCGGAAAATCTACCACTTTAGGTATTGCCTTAAACGTAGTTAATAAGACTTCTGGCGAGTACAGTTGGTTTGATGGTACGATGGAGACGCACGAAGCTTTAAAGAAAGTAGGTGCAATAATAGAGAGACCTAATTTCTATCCTTACATGACTGCCAAAGAGAATCTCGAATTGGTTTGTAAAATAAAAGGAATTAATTATTCTAAAGTTACCGAAAAACTTGAATTAGTAGGTTTGGTCGAAAGACAATATAGTAAATTCAGTACTTTTTCATTAGGAATGAAGCAGCGATTAGCAATTGCCTCAGCACTACTAAATGATCCAGAAATTCTAATTCTTGATGAACCTACAAATGGACTAGATCCTCAAGGAATTCACCAAATAAGAGATATTATAAAACAAATTGCTTCAAAAGGAACGACAATTCTTCTTGCCTCTCACCTCTTAGACGAAGTGGAAAAAGTTTGCACTCATGTTCTCGTTCTAAGAAAAGGTATAATTCTGTATACTGGTTTAGTAGATGGAATGTCAGCTAACGATGTCTTTTTTGAATTACAAGCGGATGACAATGATACTCTAATGTCTGTTTTATCAGTTCATCCTGCGGTAAAGAATGTTGCCATAGACCAAGGAAAGGTTTTAGTTTATTTAAAAGAAAATTTAGAAGCAAAAGAACTTAATAGATTTCTATTTGAAAAAAACATAGTGTTAAACCACTTGATTAAGCGCAAAAACAGTCTTGAAGAACAATTTCTAGAACTAACAGAAAAAAACTAATTAGATTAAATCAAAGTTTAATCTAACACTTATCCAAAATCAAGTTCAAATACTTATTTCATGAAAAGACTTCTCGCAATAGAACTTCAAAAAATATGGAAAAATAAAGCTAGTCGGGTTTTGACTCTAACTTATTTTATTCTTTTAACTTTCATAGCTTTAATCGCATCTATCAAATTTGACTTAGGAATATTTAAGTTCCATTTAGCTGAAATGGGGATTTTTAACTTTCCATTTATTTGGCATTTTAATACCTACATCGCATCCATCTTAAAATTGTTCTTAGCCATTGTAATTGTTTCCATGATGGCAAATGAATACAGTTACGGAACTCTTAAACAGAATTTAATCGATGGTATGAGTAAAAGGGAATTTATTGAATCTAAATTTCTAACCGTCGTTTTATTCGCTTCATTTTCAACTATTTTTATTTTTGTAATGTCGCTTATTCTAGGATATAGCTTCTCGTCCTACACTGAAGTGAGCATCGTTTTCTCTGATTTAAAATATCTGCTAGCTTATTTTGTAAAATTAGTAGGTTTCTTTTCATTCTGTTTATTTTTAGGAATATTAGTGAAGCGATCAGCGTTTGCTTTGGGGTTTTTATTAGTTTGGAATATTATTGAAGGTATTGTAAAAGGAATTTTAAGTTTTAAAATCTTCCCAGATTCAAAAAGCGCAACTTCAATCATGCAATTTTTTCCATTAGAATCTATGTCTAATTTAATAGTAGAACCCTTTACCCGATTGTCAGTTGTTAAAAATCTGGGTACCCAAATTGGTTTAGATAATATCAAAAACTATGATGTAGAGTTTAAATCTTTACTCATCGTTGTATGCTGGACTGTCATATTTGTTTACCTATCCTACAGATTATTGAAAAAAAGAGATTTATAGTATATTTGCGGGAATATGAAATTTCTATTACAAATATTGCTTTTTGCTTCTCTACACTTGATTCCAAGTTTTAGTTCAGCTCAATCTATTCTCGTTGATGATAATCAAACTGCACAGCAATTAATAGAAGATGTCTTAGTAAGAAGTAGCTGTTTTGCTATTTCAAACGCAACTGTAATTGGAGATTCCTATACTGCTGGAAAAAATAGTTATGGCTATTTCAGCAAGCAAGGTGGCAGTTTCCCTTTTAACGAAGGCATTATTTTAAGTACTTGGAGCGCTAAAAATTCTGAGAACGGTCCATTAGCTGTGAATAAAGCATTGCCTGGTGATTCTCGTTGGTTAGGAGACACTAATTTACAAGTTGCCTTAGGAATTATAGCACCCGAATTAACTAAAAATGCTACAGTTTTAGAATTTGATTTTATTCCAAAAACAAATTTTATCAGTTTTAACTATTTATTTGCCTCTAATGAATATAGAGACTATTTCCCTTGCGAGTTCACTGATGGTTTTGCTTTTTTAATTAAAGAAAAAACCAGCACAGGACCCTACATAAATATTGCAGTGCTGCCTAATTCTTCAGTTTCAGTCTCTTCAAAAAATGTACATCCATTTGTTCCTCCTTTTAATGATATTATTAGCGGTGTTTCAAAAAGCGGATGTCCTCCTAGCAATGAAAATTATTTTGGAGGATATAATACTAGTACCAGTCCAATAAATTATTACGGACAGACAAAGGTTTTAAATGCACAAAGTGTAGTAACAGCAGGAGTAACTTATCATATAAAATTAGTAATAGCTGATTATCGCAATGAAGAATTTGACTCCGCAGTTTTTCTTGAAGCGGGAAGTTTTGCGCCAAAAATAAACTTGGGACGTGATCAAACAATATGTTTTAATGAGAATACCGTTCTTGATTCTGGCCTTAGAGATAGCAATTATAGCTATGAATGGTTCAAAGATGGCGGTACCACACCATTAAGTGGTGAAGACAAATCCACATTGAAAGTCACCGCAGCAGGAATTTACTCTGTTGAAGTTACTTTAGCACCTAACTGTATAGCCAAAGGAAAAGTAACTGTAAATTATAAATCAAAGATAACAAAAGCTATTACTCAATGTGGAGATGAATTTGGCGACGGTATTTTTGACTTGACTACTATTAAATCTAGCTTAAATTTAAAATCCACTGACGTACTTACGTATTATTCTGATCTAACACAAACCGAAATTACCAATCCTTCCAATTATTTTTCTACACCAAAAACAGTTTACGCGAAGGTTGCTAATAGTACTGGTGAATGTCTCAACTTCATTGAAGTAGAGCTTAAAGTTTTAAGCACATTAAACGCTTTGCAAACTCTCAGTTTTTGTGATAATGATGGAATGCAAGATGGAATTCGTTTGTTTGATTTGAAAAATGAAATAGACCCACTCATTCAAGTAGTAGTTGGTATTAATTATTTAGTGGAAGGCTACTATTCCTCATCATCAGACGCTGCGACTAAGCAATTAAAATTAGCAAATTCTTACAGAAGCAAGCCAAATGAGATCATTTATACAAGAGTAGAAAATGGCAATGATTGCTACGGCATATATCCAATTGAATTAAATATCAAACAATACAGCAGCGCCAATCCAGATATAATAAAAAATATTGAAATAAATAATTTCGCTGGAAGCAATAATTCTGTGGAAATAGAAACCAATGGTTCTGGTCCATTTGAGTATTCACTTGATGGAATTCTTTTTCAATCGAACGCTATATTCAAGAATATTACAGCAGGTACTTATACTGTTTTTGTGAGGGACAAAACAAGCTGCATTTTATCCGCAGCCATGATAAATGTACTTGACTATCCGCGCTACTTTACTCCTAACGCAGATGGAATAAACGATGTATGGACAATAAAAAATCTTGTTTTATTTCATAAAGCTATAGTGAGTATATTTGATCGTTATGGCAAATTAGTTTATGAGCTTAATACGTTAAGTAATGGATGGAATGGGAATTTCGATAATAAACCACTACCGGCAGACGATTATTGGTTTCACATAAAATTCACAGATTCTAAAACAATAAAAGGACATTTTTCGTTAAAAAGATAGAATTAATTTTCATATTTTTAGCAAATGAAAATAAAATTACTGCTGTTATTTGCTTTTTTATCTATTAGCTGCTTTGCTCAACTAAGTAAAACGCATTATATTCCGCCACTTACTTGTGCTGATGATTTAGCAGGTGATCAATATATTTACATATCAACTCCAAGCGCAACGGATGTTAATTTTAAGATTAATATTATCGGCGGACTCATTATTGCTGGAAAAGTTAGTAAAAGTAGACCAGAGATGTATAAAATTGGGGATGGAGAAAATACTCAATTGATGACTTCAAAATACAATATCGGTAAACTAAATAATAAAGGATATATTATCGAGGCCGATGATTTAATCTATGTTAGCGTCAGACTCAATTCAGGTTTTAATATAAATAGATTAGGTGAAATTAGCTATGTGCACGCTGGAGGTTTAGTGTCTAAAGGAAATAGTGCTTTAGGCAAAACATTTAGATTAGGTGCAATGCTTAACACTGCTTCAGATAGTTCTTTATTAAATTTTGCTTCAATATTATCGACTGAAAAGGGCACCAAGATCAAAATCTCAAACATTCCGTTAGGTACAACTTTAACTAATGGAATCGTGGTAGATGGAGCAATCGATATTTTTTTAGATAAAAACGAGAGCTACGTAATTGCAATCGATAATAGCAGAAATTTACTATCTAGTAATAGTTCTAATATTATAGGTGCGTTAATAGAATCCGACAATCAAATTGTGGTAAATTCCGGATCATTTGCAGGTACTAATAGTAATATATTAAACAATAGTGGTACAGCGATAGGAAGAGACGTTGGATTTGATCAGATTGTCCCTTTTGAAAAAACTGGAAAAGAATATATTTTTATAAAAGGCATTGGAACCAACGAACTTGAGCGTGTTTTACTCATTGCGCACAAGACCAATACATCAATCTTTGTCAATGGGAATTCAAATCCAGCAATTACATTAAATGCAGGAGAATTTATAGCGTTAGATGGTAGCCAATACATAAATGATTATTTATATATTACTTCATCTGAAAATATTTTTGCTTATCAAAGCATTGGTGGTTTAGCCACTGGTACTCTTCCAAACGGAAATCCAAATAATCCGCCTGCAAATCAGAACTTGTTTTTTGTACCACCAATCAATTGTGCTACTCCAAATGCAGTTAATAATATTCCGTGGATTGAACAGATTGGAAATGTGTCTTATAATGGAGGTTTAAATATTGTTACAAAATCTGGTGCAAAAGTTCTAATAAATGATCTCCCTATTACATCAAATCCGAAAGTCATAAGTGTAAATCCTGCTTATGTTTATTATACTGTCAATAAATTATCTGGAAATATTAGTGTGAAATCGACTAGCGAAGTTTATGTTTCTTATTTTGGAACTAACGGTGCCGCAACTTACGGTGGCTATTATTCTGGTTTTGATACTAAGCCCGAAATTATTTCTGAAAAAATAGCAGTAACAAATTCATCATGCATACCGAACGTAATTTTAAAAATCAATACATTATCATCCTATGATACCTTTGAATGGTACAAAAATGATCAAGTAATTGTCGGTGAAATTTTAAGTTCGTATACTCCACAAGAACCTGGATATTATCAGGTAAAAGGCAGCATTTCGGGGTGTCCTAGCTCAGTTCCAATATTTTCTGATAAGATAGCGGTTAGTTATTGTCCACCTGATAGAGATAACGATGGAGCTAATGATAACATAGATATCGACAACGATAACGATGGAATTACTAATTGTACGGAATCTAATGGCGACCAACCAATAGATATTTCAAATTTAGGAACGATACGTACATTAGGATCTAGTAGCACGGTTATAAATCCCTTGACTAGAAATTTAGATGGAAGTTTCATATCCGAAGTACCCGCCGGAAAAGACAATTCAGTTACTTATGATGTTACTTTTGCTACTCCTTTATCTGTCGCATTAGAATATGTTACTTCTGCAAATTCCGCTGATTTAATGACTTCTGACTCCGAATTAATTTTGAAATCTCCTATTGACAAAACCATAACTGTTTTAAACCCTGGCAATCAATTATTAATTGACACCAATTACGATGGAATTTATGAAAGTGGAATAGAAGAATACTCTTCGTTTGAAATAAGATTTAGACTTAACAGCACTACCCCTTTGGCTGCTGGAACAGGAACATTTAGCTTTCGTTCTTATCTGACGGATTCTTTGACTTTCATTCAAAAAAATCTTTCCGAAGACTTCAATAGTAAAGCAACTTTCAAAATTATCGCCACATGTGTCCCTCGCGATTCAGATGGTGATGGGATACCGGATGCTTTAGATTTTGACAGTGATAACGATGGCATACCAGATATAATTGAAGCACAAGGAAGAAATCCTAGTACGTTATCCGGAATCGATTCTAATAAAAATGGATTGGATAATGCTTTTGAACCCATACGAATCCCACGTGATACCGATGGTGATGGGATTCCAGATTATTTAGATTTGGACAGTGACAATGATGGAATTTTTGATATTGTCGAATCAGGAAGTGGCGCTATCGACGCAAATTTTGATGGAGTAATAGATGGATCTCCAAATTCTTTTGGCACAAATGGACTTGCCGATGCTTTAGAAACTTTTGACGATAGTGCAGTATTAAGAAATTCAATTGCTGATCTCGACAGCGATGGCACGTATAATTATATTGACTTAGACAGCGACGGAGATCTATGTTATGATGTTGTTGAAGCAGGTTTCCTAGATCCTGATGGTGATGGATTACTAGGATCTGTTGTACCGCCAACGGTGAACATGCTCGGACTAGTTGTAAGTAGAATCAATGGATATTCTACTCCTGATTCTAATTATCTTACTAGAATCGAAATTACAACACAGCCAAATGTCACTCCAAAGTGCGAAATGGAAAATGCTTCAATATCAGTAGGTGATACTGGCAGTAATACTCATGAATGGCAAGTTTCAATCGATGGGAATACTTGGAATAAGATTAATGATGCAAATCCCTATTCAGGTGCAACAACTAACATATTATCTATCTCAACTGTTAGTTATGCCATGAATGGTTTTAAGTACCGCGTTAAATTGAATAATTCTGGTAATTCTTGCAGTTTGTTTTCTGATGAAACTACACTAATTGTCTATCCTAAACCTATTGTTAATACTATAACGATAGTCCAGTGCGACGATGATACGGATGGTATTACCGACTTTAATTTAACGGTAAAAGATAATTTCGTATCTGCTAATTCACAAAATGAAACTTTTACATTTTTCACTACTTCAATAGCTGCAACATCCGCAGATCCAAACTTTAAAATAACAAATCCAACATCTTTTTCAAGCGGAGATGGAATCGTTTGGGCAAGAGTAGAAAATTTAAACGGATGCTTCACCGTTGCTCAATTAAATTTAAAAGTATCTGTTACACAAATTCCTGCGACCTTTAGTCGTACGTTTTTTGCTTGTGATGATTATATTGATAACGTGAATGATGACCAAGATGGAGTTGCTACGTTTGACTTAAGTAGCGTGACAGTAGATATTAAAAATATTCTCCCTTCAGGAAATTATACTATAAATTATTACGAAAATGAAAGAGATGCTTTATCACAATTAAATAGCATAACGAATATATCTAATTATAGAAATATAAATAGCAATAATCAGCCTAATTCTCAACAAATATGGGTACGAGTCGATAGCACTTTAGATAACGCATGTTTCGGAGTGGGTCCATACGTAACATTGACCGTTAATCCAAAACCGAACATTGACACAAACGACAATAAAACTAAAAGTGAAATAGTTTGTGCAAATCTTCCAGCATTTTTTGTAACACTCAACGCCGGAATCAATGATAGGACTTCTACAAGTGCCTACACTTACATTTGGGCAAAAGACGGTGTAGTTTTATCAGATACAACTCAAACAATTAATGTGAATACTGAAGGAATTTATACTGTAGAAGTAAGCTCACTCGCATCTTGCAGTAGAATAAGAACAATTGAAGTCAGCAGTTCTGATTTAGCAACAATAACTAATATTGACATACTTGATTTAGCAGAAGTTAACACAATAACAGTGAATTCTACTGGTCCTGGAAAATACGAGTATACACTCGATGATCCTTTTGGGTCTTATCAATCCTCTAATATTTTTGACAACATAGCGGCAGGAATTCATGAACTATTTATTAGAGACATTAATGGTTGTGGAATTGTCAGCAAAACTATTTCAGTTATTGGCGTTCCTAAATATTTTACTCCTAACAACGACGGATTTAATGATTACTGGAATGTAAAAGGAATAAATTTAGCTTTTAATTCAAATTCAACTATTTATATATTTGATCGATACGGCAAATTACTAAAACAATTAAACCCTTTGAGCCAAGGATGGGACGGTACTTTCAACGGTATTCACTTACCATCAGATGATTATTGGTACACTTTAAAATTAGAAGATGGACGCCAAGCCAAAGGACATTTCAGTTTAAAAAGATAATAAAAATTATTTGGGCGTGCCACCATAAATTAAAAGGTAAAACTTACGATAATCGTGAGTTGGACCTTTTTTTTATGCTGTCAGGCTATCCGCTCCGCCGCGGCGGATTGCTCCTATCCTTCACGCACTTGTAAGATCAATCAACTCTGCTATTGAAGTATGTTATCTTATAAAACAGAAAACCCATTCAAATTAATGAATGGGTTTGAAAATATTATAAATGATAGACTAGCTTTTAAATCTTTTTCTATCAGTTTCAGTCAAATAAATTTTTCTTAAACGAATAGATTTAGGAGTTACCTCAACATACTCATCTTTTTGAATGTACTCTAATGCTTCCTCTAGAGAGAAAATGATTGGAGGAATAATTCTCGCTTTTTCATCATTACCAGAAGAACGTACGTTAGATTGTTTTTTCTCTTTAGTTACGTTTACACACATATCATCGCTACGTGAGTTTTCTCCAATAACCTGACCTTCGTAAATTTCAGCATTTGGTTCAACAAAAAACTTACCACGATCTTGTAATTTATCAATAGAATAAGGAATAGCTTTTCCTTTTTCCATAGAGATTAATGAACCTTTGTTACGTCCAGAAATTTCTCCTTTGTAAGGCTCATATCCTATGAAACGGTGTGCCATAATAGCCTCACCTGCAGTAGCAGTAAGCAATTGGTTACGCAATCCAATAATTCCACGAGATGGAATATTGAATTTTACAATCATACGCTCCCCTTTAGTTTCCATACTCAACATTTCACCTTTACGCATAGTGACAAACTCTACCGCTCTACCTGAAAGATTATCCGGTAAATCGATTGTTAGTTCCTCAATTGGCTCACATTTTTTACCATCAATTTCCTTGATAATAACTTGTGGTTGACCAATTTGTAATTCATATCCTTCTCTTCTCATTGTTTCAATAAGAACAGATAAGTGTAGTACACCACGACCAAAAACCATAAACTTATCAGCTGAATCAGTTTCACCTAATTTCATTGCTAAGTTTTTCTCTAATTCTTTAGTCAGACGGTCTCTAATATGACGAGAAGTTACAAATTTACCCTCTTTCCCAAAGAAAGGAGAATCGTTAATTGTAAACAACATGCTCATTGTAGGCTCATCAATATCAATCGTTTTTAAAGCTTCTGGATTTTCAAAATCAGCGATAGTATCACCAATCTCAAAACCTTCAACTCCAATGATAGCACAGATATCACCTGCAACAACTTCTTGAACTTTTTTACGACCAAGACCTTCAAATGTATGAAGTTCTTTGATTCTAGATTTCATTATAGAACCATCTCTTTTTACAAGAGAAATTGGCATACCTTCTTTAAGAACACCTCTTTCAAGACGACCAATAGCGATACGACCTGTAAAAGCAGAAAAATCTAAAGATGTAATCAACATCTGAGGAGTTCCTTCTGAAACTTTAGGAGCAGGTACGTTAGCAAGAACCATATCTAATAACGGCTCTATATTATCTGTTTGAACTTTCCAGTCATCAGACATCCAGTTATTTTTAGCTGAACCGTAAACAGTAGGGAAATCCAACTGCTCTTCAGTAGCACCTAATTCAAACATTAAATCAAAAACTTTTTCGTGAACTTCTTCAGGAGTACAGTTTTCTTTATCAACTTTATTAATAACCACGCAAGGTTTTAAACCTAAATCTAATGCTTTTTGTAATACAAAACGCGTTTGCGGCATTGGTCCTTCAAAAGCATCTACAAGTAGACAAACTCCATCAGCCATGTTTAAAACACGCTCTACCTCTCCACCGAAATCGGCGTGACCAGGAGTGTCAATAATATTAATTTTTGTCCCTTTGTACTGAACAGAAACGTTTTTTGAAGTAATGGTAATACCTCTTTCACGCTCTAAGTCGTTGTTATCAAGGATTAAATCACCTGAATTTTCGTTGTCACGAAATAATTGACAGTGATACATAATTTTATCAACCACTGTAGTTTTACCGTGATCGACGTGGGCAATAATTGCAATATTTCTTATAGATTCCATCTGTATTTTTTAATGGGCGCAAATGTACAATTTTTTTTTAAATAAATAACATTTCGATAATAGTTTGCATACACTTAAGCCATTACGGTTAAAAACCTCTGCGAAAAAAATCTTTGAAATAAGTTACTATCGATGTTTAGTAATTCGACTATAATTATTTACATTTGAGTAATGAAAAGCAAAGCCAATCAAGTAATCACCGTCTACATTCTTATTGCAATGTTTGTAGTCATTGTTAGTCATAAAATTCTCCAACAATTTATTTCAAATGATGGAACTAGAATTTACGTAATTTTAAAAGATATAATTTTTGTAGTATTTACTGGTATAATTTTCAAGTTAATTCTCTCCAAAAACGATCAAAGAAATACTAAAATCTTTAAAAAACTTAAAGATACAAATGACGAAATAAAAGAGTCAAATGAAAAATATGATATTGTAGCTAAGGCAACTAGCGACACTATTTGGGATTGGAAAATGCAAGAAAACACGCTTTCTTGGAATAAAGGAATTGAAAATGTTTTTGGTTATACAGAAGAACAAGTAGAAAACAACTCAGATTGGTGGTTTGATAAAATTCATCCTGAGGATAGTATAAAAATGTCAGTCAAACTATATTCTTTCATTGAGCAGCAAACAAAGAATTGGCAGGATCAATATCGCTTTAGATGTGCAGATAATACATACAAGTATGTTCTTGATAGAGGGTTTTTATTAAAAGATGATAATGGCAAAGCAATTAGAATGATTGGTGCCATACAAGATATAACAAAACAAAAAGAAGAAGAGCAAAGACTTAAACTACTAGAGACGGTAATTACGCAATCGAAAGACTCCATCATTATAACTGAGCCAGATTCATCAGATTTTGGTATTCCAAAAATTATTTATGCAAATCCAGCTTTCTCTTCCATGTCTGGTTATGCGAATAGTGAAATACTTGGAAAAACACCTGATATTTTTAAAGGTGTAAACACAGACGAAGCGGAGTATAACAAAGCAATCGCTGCGTTAAAAAATAAAAAAGAATGCATCATTGAAATTATCAGTTATAAGAAGAACAAAGACGAGTACTGGGTTCGATTTTCTATGATTCCAATATACAATACTGAGAATGAAATTTCACATTGGATATCAATACAAAGAGACATCTCTGAAGAGAAAAAGCTTGAAAAAGAAAAAGAGCAGCTTATTAGAGAGTTGACGCAAAACAATAAAGATCTTAAACAATTTTCATATATCACATCGCACAACTTACGTGCTCCTCTGTCTAATTTAATTGGTCTGCTCAACTTAATTGAAGATATACCCTTTGAAAATGAAGAGCTAAACGAAATACTTCAAGGCTTTAATAAATCAACACACGTTTTAAATGATACTATTAATGATCTTGTTAAAGTAATTATTATTAAGGATAGCTCATCAATACAAAAAGAGGAGATTTCTTTAAAAGAGATTTTTGAAAACGTATTCAGCCAACTTAACTCTCAAATCGAATTACACAAACCAATAATAAAATTTGACTTTGAGAAAATCTCTACCATAAAAACAAACAAGGCGTATATTGAAAGTATATTAATGAATCTTATGGCAAATTCATTGAAGTACAAATCTGAAAACAGGAAACTAAAAATAACTATTTCGTCAAAAGAAATCGACAATACTGTTATTCTGAGTTTTAAAGACAATGGAATAGGAATTGATTTGGCACGAAATAGAGACAAAGTATTCGGACTTTACCAACGCTTTCATAATTATCCTGACAGTAAAGGACTTGGTTTATACTTAGTTAAATCACAAATAGAGACTATGGGAGGAACAATTGATATCGAGAGCGAAGTCAATAAGGGAACTACATTTACATTAACATTTAAAAACAAAGAATAATGCTAGATCAGATCTTATGCATTGATGACGATCCAATAACACTAATGCTATGTAAAAAAGTAATTAGTAGAGCTTTATTTTCTAAGGAGATAATAACACTTCAAAACGGAGAAGAAGCAATAAACTATTTTAATAATCTTAAACAAATAAGTAATCAGGAGTCTGCAACAGTATTACCACAACTAATCTTCTTAGACCTGAACATGCCAATAATGGGCGGATGGGAGTTCCTCGATTATTTTATTGATGAAAAATTCTCAGAATTTAATAACATCAAGGTGGTAATTCTATCTTCGACTATTGACCCAGAGGACTTAGAGAAATCTAAACAATATCCAATGGTTTTTGATTTTTTATCAAAACCTATAAGCCAGTCAATGTTACTCTACTTAAAAGAAAAATTAGAATAAAAAAAGGTTATATACAAAAAAAGCTCTCAAATAATGAGAGCTTTTTTTGTATCAAATAAATTGTAAGATTTACAATTTAGAAACAAGTTTCGTTAACTTAGATTTTAAATTAGAAGCTTTGTTATCATGGATAATATTCTTTTTAGCTAATTTATCAATCATAGAGATCACATTAGATAATTTAGATGTAGCATCTGTTTTATCAGTAGCTATTCTTAATGCTTTGATCGCATTACGAGTAGTTTTGTGTTGGTATCTGTTTAATACTCTCTTCTTTTCGCTAGTTCTTATTCTCTTTAGAGCTGATTTATGATTTGCCATTATATTGCTTTTTTTTCTTTTACTAATTTTTTGTAGTCCGTAAGGGAATCGAACCCCTGTTACCAAGACGAAATCTTGGCGTCCTAACCCCTAGACGAACGGACCATTATCCCCTAAGTTTTCTCAATCTAAAATTAAATTTTGTAGCCCGTAGCGGAATCGAACCGCTCTTACATGGATGAAAACCATGCGTCCTAACCGATAGACGAACGGGCCCTTTTTCCCTCTAAGTTCAGGAGAACTTCAATCTGCAATAAAAATAGTAGCCCGTAGCGGAATCGAACCGCTCTTACATGGATGAAAACCATGCGTCCTAACCGATAGACGAACGGGCCCTGCTTCTCTAATGCGGATGCAAAAATACAACTATTTTTGAAACGTACAATAGCTTACGCGAAAAAAAACATAATTTTTTAATATGCCTTCGCAAAGAGCACTCTTCCTACTGAGGTTTGCCCAGTAAATACACAGCTTCCCGACTCTAAAACCCTGTCTAAAGGAATGCATCTTATGGTTGCTTTTGTCAAGTCTTTGATCTTTTCTTCGGTAGCTGCAGTTCCATCCCAATGTGCTGATATGAAACCTCCTTTAGTGTCTAAAACTTCTTTAAACTCTTCAAAATTATTCACTTCAGTTATATGGCTGTTTTTATAATCTAATGCTTTATTAAATAAATCCTCTTGAATTTTGGTCAACAAATCATTAATATAAATTTCTATTCCCTCTTTAGAAACGACTTCCTTACTCAAAGTATCTCTTCTCGCTACTTCAAATGTACCATTTTCTAAATCTTTTGGTCCAACACCAATTCTAACAGGAACACCTTTAAGCTCCCACTCTGCAAATTTAAATCCAGGTTTCTGAGTAGTTCTATCGTCGAATTTTACAGAAATATTTAATTTTCGTAACGCTACCGTTAATACAGTCACTTCCGCTCTAATAGCATCTAATTGCTCATCATTCTTATATATAGGAACTATAACAACTTGTATAGGCGCTAAATTAGGAGGTAAAACTAATCCTTGATCGTCAGAGTGCGTCATTACTAATGCACCCATTAAGCGCGTTGAAACTCCCCAAGAAGTACCCCAAACGTATTCTTGCTTTCCTTCTGCATTTGCAAATTTCACATCAAAAGCTTTTGCAAAGTTTTGACCTAAAAAGTGAGATGTACCAGCCTGCAATGCTTTTCCATCTTGCATTAATGCTTCGATGCAATACGTCTCCTCTGCTCCAGCAAAACGTTCTGTCTCGGTTTTAATTCCTTTCACGACAGGTATTGCCATGAAGTTTTGAGCAAAATCAGCGTAAACATTCATCATCTTTTCTGATTCCTCTACAGCCTCTGCTTTAGTAGCATGTGCGGTATGTCCTTCTTGCCATAAAAACTCTGCCGTTCTTAAAAACAACCTAGTTCTCATTTCCCAACGAACTACATTCGCCCATTGATTAATTAATAATGGTAAATCTCTATACGATTGAACCCATCCTTTATATGTAGACCAAATAATTGCTTCACTAGTAGGACGAACAATCAACTCCTCCTCTAATTTTGCATTTGGGTCGACCATTAGTTTTCCAGGTTTGTCTGGATCATTTTTAAGTCTATAATGAGTAACAATGGCACATTCTTTTGCAAAGCCTTCTGCATTTTTTTCCTCTGCTTCAAACATGCTTTTTGGTACGAATAACGGAAAATAAGCATTTTGATGCCCAGTTTCTTTAAACATTCGATCTAATTCAGCTTGCATCTTTTCCCATATTGCATAGCCATACGGTTTGATAACCATGCAACCTCTAACACCTGAATTTTCGGCTAAATCAGCCTTGACAACCAGTTCGTTATACCATTTTGAATAATCTTCTGATCGCGTAGTTAAGTTCTTACTCATACTGAATAGTTTGGCATAAATTTTGCATTAATAATTTTACGTAAATAGTTCAGCAAAACTAACTATTTTTGTAATGTCCAACAATAAAAAACCCCATAGATATGAAAACTAATACTCTTTCTAAGAAAAATACATCAATATACTACATTGTTGGTTTTTTGAGTATATTAATGACATCATGTGGCTCCTACCAAAATAGTTCTTACTATGATTCTGACGGAATTTATGGTAATACATCTCCAAGAACTGTTGAAAGAGCATCGCAAAACGACAGATATGATCGAAATCAATATAAAAATTACTTCAATTCTTTGCAAAAAGAAAGTCAATCAAATGAAGTCTTTACTAATATTGACGACTACAGCAGCTATAATCTTGATAATGAATCACAAGATAGTAACTACAACAATTATCCTGGTTGGGGAAGTAATCCGCAAAGTGTAAGTATAAATTATTACGATAACGGTTGGGCTATGAACAACTGGTATGCAAACAACTATTACGGAAACAGTTGGTATGGCAATAATTGGTACGGAAATAATTGGTATGGTAACAATTGGTACGGCAATAACTACGGATGGAATGGTGGATACGGCTGGGGCTTGAATGTAGGCTTTGGATGGAATAACTGGTATGGCAATGGCTACTACGGAAATAGTTATTATGGAAATGGTTATTATGGTAATAGTTGGTATGGTAACAGAGGATATTCTACTTATTACGATAATAGAACTCGTTCGTACAATAGCGGAAAAAGAGGTTCAAATTATAGTAACGAAATAAACGGCAATAGAAATTCTGGAAGTTCAGCAAGGACTGAAGGTAGTACAATTAGCAGAAGAGGAGTGAATTCTAGCAATCGTCAAAACAATGATGTAAGGAGAAATTCTTCTGATGCAATAAATAGAACTAGTCCCACATTTTCAAGAGAACCTATTAATAGTCAAAACAGCGGTAGAAGAGGAAGCTTAAATAACGGTCGTACAGAGAGATTTGAAAATTCTACTAGAAGTAATGAAAATTCTAGGTCATACACTCCTAGTTCAAATAATAATTCAGGATCAAATAGAAGTGAAAGTAGATCAACGAATTCAGAATCAAGATCGTACATCCCAAGTTCAAATAATAATTCAGGATCAACCAGAGGCGAAAGTAGATCGTCGAATTCAGAATCAAGATCATACACCCCAAGTTCAAACAACAATTCAGAATCAACTAGAAGCGAAAGCAGATCGTCGAATTCAGAATCAAGATCTTATACTCCGAGTTCAAGCAGTAGTGGAAGATCATCAGGTAGTCGAGGTGGAAGAGGATAGCAAAGAATTCATATTTTATAAAAAGTAGTAAATCATAATTTTAAAATTCATGAAAAAATATATATTTTTATTAGCATTAGGATTGACCGCAACAATGGCGCAGTCACAAGAACTTTCAGATGCGTTACTTTATTCTCAAGATAATTTAAATGGTACTGCAAGGTTTAGAGCGATGGGTGGTGCCTTTGGAGCACTTGGAGGTGACTTATCGTCACTAAATGTTAATCCAGCAGGTTCAGCAATTTTTGTCAATAATCAACTTGGACTTACTTTAAGCAACTCCAATATTAAAAACAGCTCCAACTATTTTGGAAGTTCAACTTCTGATAAAAATAGTTCTTTCGATTTAAATCAAGCTGGAACTGTTTTCGTTTTTAACAACAAACCAGATAGTAATTGGACAAAAATTGCATTAGGAATAAACTACGATAATGTAAACAATTTTGACAATAAAATATTTTCAGCTGGAACAAATCCAACTAATTCTATTGATAAATACTTTTTGAGTTATGCCAATACAGGAAATAATGGAGCTCCTGTACCCCAGGAATTTGTAAATAGAAAAGCTGGAGAATCAATCTCAGATTTATACTCATTTTTGGGAAATAATTTACCTTACGGTTTTGCAGCGCAACAAGCAATGATAGGTTTCTACGATCAAGGTTTTATAATCGATGCAAATGACGTTAACAATCCAAACAGTACTTATTCCTCATTAGTACCTAATAATGGAAATTATTATCAGGAAAATTCAGTGGTAAGCACTGGATATAATGGAAAACTATCTTTTAATGCTGCTACTTCTTATAAAGATAAGTTATTTCTTGGATTAAATTTAAACTCACATTTTACTGATCTGCAAAAAAATTCTAGATTTTATGAAGACAACAACGCACCGTTAACAAATAATTATACTGTTTCTCAAATACAATTTGATAATACTTTAAATACTTATGGAACTGGATTCTCTTTTCAAGCGGGAGCTATTGCAAAGGTTACAGAGCAAGTGCGCGTTGGATTGGCTTATGAATCTTCAACTTGGTATAACTTAAACGATGAACTATCTCAAAAGCTTATTGTTGTAAGTAGTGCTTCATCAGGAGCTGATATAACTGATACAGTCGATCCTAGAGTTGTAAATGTTTACGAAACGTATAAATTACAAACTCCAAGTAAAATAACAGGTAGTTTTGCTTATGTTTTTGGTAAATCAGCGCTAATAAGTGTAGATTACGCAATGAAAGATTACAGCAACATCAAGTTGAAATCTGGATTTGAAGGTCTAAATAGTGACATTAATTCGTTATTAGATAATTCTGGTGAATTAAGAATTGGTGCAGAATATAGAATTAACGCTTTGAGTCTAAGAGGTGGATATCGCTACGAGCAAACTCCATATAAAAATGGTGTTACAGTTGGAGATTTAACTGGTTATTCTGCAGGTTTAGGATATAGCTTTGGCGGAACCAAAATTGACTTAGCTTATTCTTACGCAAAAAGAAATTCTGAGCAAGGTTTCTTTGGACAAGGATTTACTGATGGAGCAAAAATTGATGCAATTAACAATAATGTATCATTGTCTCTTTTATTCGAATTATAAAATAAGTTTACAATATATTATAAATCCGTTTCTTGTTCATGAAACGGATTTTTTTATGCCGATGCAACAGCTCCTTGTACTTAGAACTAGGACGAAGCGTTAAACGCCAATTGGATTAATGTACCAACAAAAAAATTGAAATGAAATTGAAACAAGTAGTGTTTCGATAAAAAATTGTAATTTTGCAAAATTCCCAAATTATCGGGATTCTAATGATATGAGAACGAAGTCTTTAAAAAAGAATAAAATAAATGTGATCACTCTTGGGTGCTCAAAGAATGTATATGATAGTGAAGTGCTTATGGGCCAACTTCGTGCAAGCGGAAAAGACGTAGCACACGAAGCTCCTGAAGCAGAGGAAGGAAATATTATAGTTATTAATACATGCGGTTTTATCGATAATGCTAAAGCAGAATCTGTAAATATGATTCTTGAATATGCTGATAAAAAAGAAAGAGGATTAGTAGACAAAGTATTTGTTACTGGATGTTTATCTGAAAGATACAGACCAGATTTAGAAAAAGAAATTCCTAATGTTGATCAATTTTTTGGAACCACAGAATTACCTGCACTTTTAAAAGCGTTAGGAGCTGATTATAAACACGAATTATTAGGCGAGCGATTAACAACTACTCCTAAAAATTATGCCTATTTAAAAATTTCTGAAGGTTGCGACAGACCATGTAGTTTTTGTGCAATACCTTTAATGCGTGGAAAAAATGTTTCTCAAACGATTGAAAAATTAGTAAAAGAATCAGAAGGATTAGCAAAGAATGGAGTTAAAGAGCTAATTCTTATCGCTCAAGATTTAACGTATTACGGTTTAGATATTTACAAAAAAAGAGCTTTAGCTGATTTACTACAAGAATTAGTAAAAGTAGAAGGAATTGAATGGATTCGTTTACACTACGCCTTCCCTACTGGATTCCCAATGGATGTGCTAGAAATTATGAAACGCGAACCAAAAATTTGTAACTATTTAGATATTCCATTGCAACATATTTCAGATTCAATTTTGAAATCAATGCGTCGTGGAACTACACAAGATAAAACCACTAAATTATTAAAAGAATTTCGTGCAGCAGTTCCTGGAATGGCGATTCGTACGACTTTAATTGTTGGGTATCCTGGAGAAACTCAAGAAGATTTTAATACTTTAAAAGAATTTGTTCAAGAGATGAAATTTGATAGAATGGGCTGTTTCGCTTATTCACATGAAGAAAACACTCATGCCTACCTACTTGAAGATGATGTTCCAGATGCAGTTAAGCAAGAACGTGCTAACGAAATTATGGAATTACAATCTCAAATTTCATGGGATTTGAACCAAGAAAAAATTGGTCAAACTTTCAAATGTATTATTGATAGAAAAGAAGGTGGCCACTTTGTAGGTCGTACAGAATTTGATAGCCCAGATGTGGATAACGAAGTACTAATCGATGCTACAAAACATTATGTAAAAACAGGTGAGTTTGTAATGATAAAAATTATCGAAGCAACTGAATTTGATTTGTATGGCGAGCCAGTTTAAATCTAAACTATTTGACTTAAAAACTATAATTATGAAAGTAATTCAATCAACGCTAATTTTTCTATTTGTACTGTTTTTTTCAAACATAGTTTCCGCTCAATATGGAAATAATGGCTATAATAATGGTTACGGAGGTAATTATGGCAGTAACCGCCGCGTGAATAGCGGTATGGATCAGTCAATGTCACAGCAAAAGCCAAAGGAAATTCCTGTCGAAGTAACAGTTGCAAAGATAATGGAACGCATTCAACCAGAGCTCAATCTTGACGAGCTGCAAATAATTGCAATTTCTAATATATTGAATGAAAACATTAGAACGCAAGGAATGCTGATAAAGGCAGAAGTGAGTCAGGAAGCAAAAATGGAGAACATTAAAGTGCTAACTGAAGTTACCGATAGAAAAATAATAGAATTACTAAATGCGGATCAGAAAGCGAAATACATTGCGCTAAATGATGCTGCAAAAAATCCGAAAAAGTCTAAAAAGAAGAAAAAGTCTGAATAATTGATTATCATACATTACAAAATAAAAACCATGAGCAAATTTTTTTACTATCTATTCTTTGTAATCTTAGTTACTTCTTGTGCTACTAATCCTTACAAAAAAACGGAAAAAGTATATGATCAAAAACTTCAAGAATTAAAAGAAACAATATCTAGTAAAGAGACGGTTACATTACCAGTAATTAATACTTACAAGGTCACGGTAACACCATCTTATACTGAGAATTTACTTAATATAAAAGATTCCATCTCAACAATGGGTCTTACATTATTAAAAAACGGTGTAAATACGGAATGGATTGGTACAGTGAATTTTAATTTACGTAAGCCAAATTTCATTATTATTCATCATACTGCACAAGATTCGATACAGCAAACTATAAAAACCTTTACTCTTGCCCGCACACAAGTAAGCGCACACTACGTTATAGGTGACGACGGACGTGTCGTGCAGATGTTAAATGATTATTTAAGATCATGGCATGCTGGAAATGGATCTTGGGGGAAAAACACAGACATTAATTCTGCATCGATAGGTATTGAACTAGATAATAATGGATCAGAGCCATTCTCTGAATCACAAATTAATAGCTTATTAGCCCTTCTAACAAAGCTTAAAAAAGATTACAATATACCTGTCCAAAATATCATTGGACATTCAGATATCGCTCCTAGAAGAAAAGTAGACCCAAGCGTACTATTTCCTTGGAGAACTTTAGCAGAAAAAGGTTTTGGAATTTGGCCAGATGAAGTATTAGAGACCGCACCCGCAGACTTTAATGTAGAGCAAGGTCTTCGCATTATTGGCTACAACACAAAGAATTTATCAGCAGCTGTTGCAGCTTTTAAACTGCATTTTATACAAACTGATCTTAGCGCATTACTAGATGAAAATACTGTAAATACCATTTACAATATTTATAAAAAACAGTAAAAGATACTTATCAATAAAAAAAACGAGAATAGAATTGCATCAACAATTTCTATTCTCGTTTTTTATTTATGCTTGGATTTTATTCTTTAAATATGCTACTCTATAACTAGTGATTTCATATTCATAAACTCCTTTATACCCACATCACCTAATTCTCTGCCGTACCCCGATTTTTTAACTCCTCCAAAAGGAACCCGCGAATCAGATCGCACAAGAGAATTTACAAAAACATTCCCCGCCTCTATTCTTCGAGCTAAATGGTACGCCTTTTCACGATCTTCAGTCCAAAGGGCAGATGCTAATCCATAACGATGGTTGTTTGCTATCGCTATTGCATCATTTTCATCTTTTGCTCTAATAACTGTTGCAAGCGGGCCAAAAGTCTCCTCTTGAAAAGCAACTGAATCAACACTTACAAAATCAATCAACGTTGGCTGAAAATTACAACCTTCGTGTTCACCGCCTAATATCAATTTTGCTCCTTGCTTCAATGTTTTATCTAATTGCTCCGATAATGTATCTACAAGATCTAGTCTTGCTAACGGTCCCATATGAATTCCATTGTGAATTGGATTTCCTTGTTTTATAGCTTTTATGTTCTTTGAAAAGTGCGAAACAAATTCATCAGCTATTTTTTCAGTAACAATAAATCTTTTCGCACAAATGCAAGCTTGACCCGCATTTAACATTCTCGAATGCGCAGCAACTTCAGCTGCCTTCTCAATATTAGCGTCATTTAGCACGATAAATGCATCTGAACCACCCAATTCCATAACAGTCTTTTTAATATGCTTCCCAGCTAAAGCCGCTACCGATGAACCTGCTCCTTCACTTCCTGTTAACGTAATACCGCTTACAATATTAGATTCAATAATGCTTTCAACTTGTGAAACTTCTACACTTAATTGTTGAAAAACTCCTTCCGGAAAACCGGCTTCTAAAAAAGCACTTTCGATAGCCTTAGCACAACCAGTTACATTTGATGCATGTTTTAAAAGCGTAACATTTCCTGCCATAATCGCTGGCGCAGCATAACGAAGCACTTGCCAAAACGGATAATTCCATGGCATTACTGCAAAAACTGCTCCCATAGGATCATAGACAGACATACTTTTAAACGGGGTGTCGTAATATTGATCTTTTAACATCTGCTCAGCATGCTCTGCGTAGTAATCACAATTAGATGCAGATTTTTCAACTTCTGCAATACTTTCAGATAAAATTTTACCCATTTCATTTGTAATGAGTAGACCTAATTTATCTTTTTTATCTCTTAAAATAGAAGCTAACTTTTGCATCTTTTCACCTCTTTCTTGAAATGAAGTTCTTCTCCAATTTTTAAAAGCACTTTCTGATACTTCTAATTTTTTATTTAGTTCTGTATTTGTCAAAACTTGATACTCCGCAATAAGCTCTTGCGAATATGGATTTATAGATTTTAATGTCATTTGCGATAAGTTTAAAATTTGTAATAATTATTCAGGAAATCCAGAATTGGATTTTCTAAACATAAAGTTAACTTACTCATGATGGAAATGGAAAACAATTATAAAAACTTTAGCTATCAAAAATTATTGGACAAATAAATTAATAAAGAAGTGAAAAATATATCAAAAATCGAAGGAAATCTTATTGTAGAAATTAAAGCATATCAATACTTTCAGCATTAAAAGCAATATCAAGTACTTCATAGACCTTTTGCTTATCAAATGGCTTTGTGATATAGTCTGAAAAACCAAATTGCATTATTTTCTCTTTATCTTCAAATGAAGAACAAGCCGTTTGGGCAATAACTGGAAGATTTGGTTTTAAAGCTTTTATTTGTTCAAAGGATTGAAAGCCATTAAGAATAGGCATTTTTATATCCATAAAAACCAAATCAATATCAAGATTCTCGACACACAAAGCGATTGCTTCATGCCCATTTATAGCTCTTATTACGAAATGACCTTTTGACTCTACTATTTTTTTCAAGAGCAAGAAATTAATAGTGTTATCCTCTGCAATTAAAATGGTCTTTCCGTTAACATTTCTTGTGATTTTGACAAGCTTATTTTCTTTACTCTCTTTGATAGCTGCATCTAATTTAAGCGGTAAAGTAAATGTAAAAGAAGAACCAAATCCTATTTTAGATTTCACAAATATTTCACCTCCTAGCATTTCAACGTAAGCTTTTGTAATACACAAACCAAGTCCTAACCCGTTTGTCTCTTTACTTGTATTGTCTTCTAGCCTTCTAAAACGTTCAAATATTACCTTAAGATGATTATCATCTATTCCCTTGCCAGAATCCTCAACGGTAAATTCAATTATTCCTTTTTCTTCGTAAATGGTATAACCAAAAGAGACAAAGCCCTCATCTGTAAATTTTAAAGCATTGGTAACCAAGTTCACAATAATTTGCTTCAGTTTAATTTCATCACTTAAAATATTAGTATGTAAATGTTCTAAATTATCTACAATATAAAACTCAATGTTTTTTTCTTTAGGAATGGTAATCTTTATGGAATTGTACAAATCATTTATACATTTATCTAAATCCAAAGATTTATAATTAGGAGCTATTTGTCTTGCGTCAATTTTAGACATTTCAATAAGATCCTCAATAATTGCTACTAAATTAGTACCACTACTTTTAATGATTTTTAAATACTTACGTTTTTCTTTATCATCTAAACCATTATCACTTAATAAGTCACTGTAGCCAATAATAGCATTCATAGGAGTTCTAATCTCATGAGACAAATTAGCCAAAAAAGAAGACTTCAAATTATCGCTTTCTTCCGCCTTTAATTTCGCAATTTCTAATTGTATTCTTTGATTTCTATTTTCTTCAAATAAATCGCTAATCGTAACAAACTCACCTTTAAATTTCTTTAATTCATTTATTGAGTTGGTATCACCTATTTCTAAAATTTTTCTAATTTGTTCTATTGGATTGTAAACCCACTTCTTGGTATAATAAATAAATATTAAGATGCAAACTATTGAGGCCAGCACAACTACAAAAAGTACTTCCTTAGTTTTGCTGTAATTTAAATTGAAAGGTCTTTTAAAAATTAATTTATTGACAACTTTTTCGTTCCAATCTTTTAATTCTAATCCAACAGTGATAATGTCATCTTGAGCTGTAATCTTATAATTAGCGGGTGCTAAATTAACGTATGAACTACTAATAGTACCTAAACCCTCAAAGAAAGATCGATCTAAAAGTCTAGCTATAAAAAAATAACCTGAAGGTAAAGTTTTGTTTTTCTTAGAATCGTTTGATGGATGAATAGTTGCGCCGTAAACTTCAACAACACCCTCTGGAATTTTTACGTAAAATGTCTTTAATTTACTTTTATAAAGTGCCGCCAGCAATGACTTTGGAATAAAATCCGCACCGCTTATTTTAGAAGAAATTGTTTTACTTATTTGCTTACCTTCTAAATTATAAACGCCTACAAAGTCAGCATCATAAGATTCAAATTCGTTTGAAATATATTTATTATACCATTTTATATCTTCTGTCTTCGTAAATTCTACCAAGTCATCCCAAAAAGTGACATCTATAATTGTAGCAGCAAGCGTTCTAGAATTTAGTTTAAATAGAGATTTTACCTCGATGTCGTAGCGACTAACAGTAGTTTTATAAAAATCCTCTTCGCCTCGCACTCCATAAAGATACAATGAGATATAAAGCACTATAAAAAATACCATTGCTGAAATAATCAACAACAACAATTTAAAGTAAGTGTTCAAATTAAAAAATCTATTCATAGTGACGGGCAGGCTTAAGCCAAATAAGAAACGTCGTACGGGAATTTATAAAATATCTCGTGCTTTTTTCTGCCGCAAGTTAGGATATTTTTTACATAAATAAAATAAATATTTCAAATCATTTGAAAATCAATGCCTTACATTCTTTACTGAATTAATTATCTAAAAATATAAAAAAAATGAATATTCGAGTTTTATGAAGAAAAGTATCAATTGTACAGTAATGGAATTAGGGAGAAATCATCGAATTCAAACATATTTTATTTTAAAACACTTTCAATAGCTAGCAATTCCTCTTTCGAAAATTGCAATGTTTTTGTACTATCAATATTGTTTTTTAGTTGCTCGACTGAACTTGCACCAATCAACACTGACGAAATTCGACTATCTTTTAGCAACCACGCTAACGACATTTGTGCTAATGACTGATTTCGATTCCTTGCTATCTCATTTAACGATCTAATTTTTTCAATTTTTCCCTCTGAAACTTCCTCTAATTTTAAATGACCATTAGGATTCGAAGCTCGTGAGTTTTCAGGCACTCCCTTAAGATATTTATCGGTTAACAGTCCTTGCGCTAAAGGTGAAAAAGCAATGCATCCTACTCCTTTTTCTTCAAGAACATCAAGCAACCCATTTTCAGGCTCTCTAACAAACATTGAGTATTTGACCTGATGAATTAAACATGGTGTTCCTAATCTTTTTAGTATTGCGGTTGCTTCAGCTGTTTGCTTTGGATCATAATTAGAAATTCCAGCATATAAAGCTTTCCCACTTCGCACTGCATAATCTAAAGCCATCATTGTCTCTTCCAAAGGTGTTTCGGGATCAAAACGATGAGAATAAAATATATCAACATAATCTACATTCATTCGCTTTAAACTTTGGTCTAAACTAGACAATAAATATTTTCGCGATCCCCAGTCACCGTAAGGACCGTCCCACATGGTGTAACCCGCTTTTGTAGAAATAACAATTTGATCTCTTAAATTTCCCTGAAAATTATTTTTTAAAATTTTTCCAAAGTTAGTCTCTGCTGAACCAGGAACGGGACCATAATTGTTAGCTAAATCAAAGTGAGTAATCCCTTTATCAAAGGCAGCTTTGACGATACTTTCTCCATTTTCAAAATTATCAACCGAACCGAAATTATGCCATAATCCTAAAGAAATTTGCGGTAATAACAAGCCGCTTTTCCCACATCTATTGTATTTCATTGTATTTATTTTTAAAACTCAGTTGTTGATATTCCAAAGTTAAGACAACAATTTTATTTTTTACTTTATTTTAAATTTATTAATTAAAAACATAAAAAAAACCAGCCCTATAAGCTGGTTTTGATACTTTATAATATGTTCTCCTTATAATGGAATATTTCCATGTTTACGATTTGGCGTAACGCTCACTTTATTTTCAAGCATACTAAAAGCTTTTAATAGTTTTGTTCGAGTATCTTGTGGTAAGATAACCTCATCTACAAAACCACGTTGAGCAGCTGTGTATGGATTTGCAAATAAGTTAGCATACTCAGCCTCTTTTTCTAATAATTTAGCTTCTTGATCTGTCGCTTCATTTATTTCCTTTTTAAAAATAATTTCAGAAGCGCCCTTAGCACCCATTACTGCGATTTCAGCAGTAGGCCACGCAAAGTTCATATCAGCACCAATATGTTTTGAATTCATCACATCATAGGCTCCTCCATATGCCTTACGAGTAATTACCGTAACTCTTGGAACAGTTGCTTCGCTCAAAGCATATAATAATTTTGCTCCATGGACAATGATTCCATTCCACTCTTGATCTGTCCCCGGTAAAAATCCTGGTACATCAACTAAAACTAATAACGGAATATTGAATGCGTCGCAAAAACGAGTAAATCGAGCTGCTTTTTTCGAACTATTCACATCTAAGCAACCTGCTAAAACCATAGGTTGATTTGCGATAATACCAATGCTTCTTCCTCCCAGTCTTGCAAAACCAACTAAAATATTATCAGCATAATTTTTATGAATTTCGAAAAAACTGTCTTCGTCTATAATACCATTAATAACAGCATGCATATCATACGGTTTATTAGGGTTATCAGGTATTATATTTAGTAATTCTTCTCTAACTTCATTCTTTAACTCATAAGGAATATTAGCCGGAACTTCTTTATTACTTTGCGGCAAATAGCTTAATAAACTCTTCAAATCTTCTAAACATTCTACATCGTTTGTTGAAGTATAATGTGCCACTCCCGACTTAGTTGAATGCGCGCTTGCTCCACCTAATTCTTCTGAAGTTACTGTTTCGTTAGTTACTGTTTTTACTACATTTGGTCCAGTCACAAACATATAGCTCGTACCTTCTACCATCATTGTAAAGTCGGTCATTGCAGGAGAATAAACTGCTCCACCAGCACATGGCCCCATAATAGCCGAAATTTGTGGAATTACCCCTGATGCTTGCACATTTCTAAAGAAAATATCAGCATATCCACCTAAAGATCGAACGCCTTCTTGTATCCGTGCTCCACCAGAATCATTCAGTCCTATCATAGGTGCTCCCATTTTTACTGCCATGTCCATTACTTTACAAATTTTTTCTGCGTGCGTCTCAGATAAAGAACCTCCAAAAACAGTAAAATCCTGTGCAAAAATGTAAACTAATCGTCCATTAATAGTTCCATATCCCGTAATAACACCGTCGCCATAATAAAGCTCCTTTTCCATACCAAAATCTGAAGTACGATGTGTAACTAAAAGTCCAATTTCTTCAAATGAACCTTCATCCATTATATACTCAACGCGCTCTCTTGCGGTTAATTTTTTATTGGAATGTTGTTTTTCAATACGTTTTTTACCACCACCTAAATGGGCTTCAGCAATTTTATTATTAAGTATGCTTATTTTATCTTCCATGCTATATTTTTATTAACAATTAAGCCACCATTTAGTTACTTAAAAGTATAAGAATTATTGATAAATCACTTCAAGTTTTAGAACATCTAAAAATAAATTTATTATTTTTAGTTTGGTAAACGCACTATTTTTTGATCTTCAAAATAATGTTTCATCGCTATCAAAGCTGCTATTTCGGCCTCTTTATTCATTTGTGTTTTTAATACATCTGCGTTGTAATATTTTTTAACAAAGTGCGTATCAAAATTACCAGAACGGAATGCCTCATGTTCAAAAACAAATTTGCCAAAAGGTAAAGTTGTCTGCACGCCTTCTACATGATAATCAGAAATTGCTTTAATCATCAATTGAATCGCTTCTTCACGCGTTTCACCGTAAGTAATTAGCTTTGCTAACATCGGATCATAATAAATAGGGATGTCCATTCCTTGTTCAAAACCATTATCTACACGAATGTTTTCACCAAAAGGTAATTGATACAACTCTAAATGACCTACGCTTGGTAGAAAGTCATTCATAGGATCCTCAGCATATACACGCAATTCAACAGCATGTCCCTTAATTTTCAAATCTTCTTGTTTGAATGCTAAAGCTTCTCCTCTGGCAACTCTTATTTGGAGTTCCACTAAGTCTGTTCCAGTAATCCATTCCGTTACCGGATGTTCTACTTGCAAACGAGTATTCATTTCGAGGAAATAGAAATTATTATTTTCATCTAATAAAAATTCGACAGTTCCAGCGCCAAGATAATCACACGCTTTAGCAACTAAAACCGCTGCTTCTCCCATCTTTTTTCTTAGTTCTGCAGTTAAAACTGATGAGGGTGCTTCTTCAATCACTTTTTGGTGACGACGCTGAATACTACACTCTCTTTCAAATAAATATAGAATAGTTCCATGACTATCAGCCATCACTTGGATCTCGATATGCCTTGGTGACGCAACATACTTTTCGATAAAAACAGAACCATCCCCAAAAGCTGCGATGGCTTCACTTATTGCTCTATTCATCTGAGATTCAAAATCACTTTCAGATTCTACTACTCGCATGCCTTTTCCACCACCACCTGCAGAAGCTTTAATCAAAATAGGAAAACCAATTGCTTTTGCTGCCAGTTTCGCTTTTTCAATATCAGTAATTGCTTCGTCAACACCTGGAACCATAGGAATGTTATATTCTTTTACGGCATCTTTAGCCGCTAATTTGCTTCCCATAACTCGGATAGCTTTAGATTTTGGACCAATGAATATGATGTTGTTTTTTTCACATTCTTCAGCAAAATCAGCATTTTCACTTAAGAAGCCATAACCAGGATGAATAGCATCTACTCCTAAACTTTTTGCAACTTCTATAATTTTACTTCCTAGCAAATAGGATTCGCTTGAAGGCGCTTCTCCAATACAAACTGCTTCATCAGCAAACTTTACGTGAGGTGCATTTCTATCCACTGTGGAGTAAACTGCAACAGTTTTAATACCCATTTTTTGAGCAGTTTTCATCACTCTAATGGCAATTTCTCCTCGATTTGCAATTAATATTTTTTTCATTATTCTTAAATTTTTATTTTTTTGCCGCAAAGGCACCAAGTCACTAAGTCATTTTTTATTTATTTTGTAACCGTTTGGCGAAAAGATGTAAAGCATAGATACTTTACAAAAACCTTAGTGTCTTTGCGCCTTCGTCGCAACATTCTACTCAAATTCAATCAAAAGCTGTCCTTTGTCAACTGCATCTCCAATTTTCACTGAAATTGATTTAATAATTCCATCGCGAGGAGAAAGAAAACTGTTTTCCATTTTCATAGCTCCAAGAATAATTAGATTATCATTTTGTTTTACCTCTTGACCAACAATTACACTAATTTCTAAAATTAGTCCTGGCATAGGAGCTTTTATGAAATTTACTTGTTTTGTATGACCTACTTCAAATCCCATTTCCTTAATTAAAAGATCTAATGGATTTGAGATCGCTACTGTATATGTATTGTTATTTACTTTGACAGTATATTTTTTTTGATTGAAATCAGCAGATAGAATTTCTGCTTTGTAGGGTATATTTTCATGCAGTACGTGAAATTTATTATCTTCCACAGAAACCGAATCTAATATTGAAACACTTTCCTTTTCAATATCAAAATGAAAAGCGTCATTGACATTTACTTTATAACCAATACTCATAAGTACATTTTTTATTGGCCGTAAAAATAAGGAAAGAAATCGTTTTCGTAATTTTAAATAACTAGTTTTATGCTAAAATGGTATAGTTTTATGTAAAAAAGTTATAAAACTAATAAACCATAGTCTCTTAAGGTCTTTATTGGTTTAGAATACCAGAATAATTCAAAATCCTCTAAAACACTTTCAAAATCAGCTTTAACTTCCTGAAATGTATACGTTTTTGCGTTAGACACCTCTAATTTTTTCAGAATTTCGGTTAGCCATTCTCCTTCCGCTTTATTAGTTTGAAGACTAAAACTTTCTTTTTTATCATGGAAAGTTAACGTTGCCATTTCCCATGAACTTCCTTTTTTTGTTTTGGTAAAAAAAGCTGTTGACGGATTTCCGCCCAACCAAACTATTTTTGCACTAGATTTTATATTAAAATCATTTTCTTCTTGCAAAGCGTCGAAAATAAAATCGTGAGGAATTCTTGTTTTCGGAATTTTAAAATCAAACCAATCTTGCAGTTCATAGTCAAAACAAATGCCGTGCATGAAATTAAATAAGGATTTTTTAAGTCCAAAACTAAATTTCTCATGATCGATTCCTGTGGAATCTACATAATTAATGTCATTATTAGCAAATGTTCCGATTGCTTCTGTTTCTTTTTTTACACCAAATTTCTCGGGATACATTCCAACAGGACTATGCGCTGTCATAGCGAATTGATGCCAAAAACCAGATTGTAAAACACCAACTTCAAACAATTGTCTAACCATTTCTAGACTATCAACTGTTTCTTGGATGGTTTGCGTAGGATAGCCATACATTAAATAGGCGTGTACCATTACTCCTGCTTCAGTAAAATTTCTAGTAACTTTTGCAACTTGCTCTACCGTTACTCCTTTATCAATGAGTTTTAGTAATCGATCTGAAGCTACTTCGAGACCGCCAGAAACAGCAATACAACCTGATGCTTTTAGCAGCAAACATAAATCTTTACTAAAACTTTTTTCAAAACGAATATTAGTCCACCAAGTCACGGCTAAATTTCTTTTCAGTATCTCTAGTGCTAAGGCTCGCATTAGTGCAGGTGGTGCAGCTTCATCTACATAGTGAAAACCATTTTGCCCAGTTTTCTCCATCAATTCTTCCATTCGATCGCACAATAAATTAGCGGCGACGGGCTCATATATTTTTATGTAATCCAAAGAAATATCGCAAAACGTGCATTTTCCCCAGTAACAGCCGTGAGCCATAGTCAATTTATTCCACCGTCCATCGCTCCACATTCTATGCATCGGATTGACAATTTCAATGACAGAAATATATTTATCTAAAAGTAAATCAGAATAATCTGGAGTTCCTACTTGTGATTGTTTGTAATCTTGCCTAGTAGAATTATTTTTGTAAACAACTTTCCCATCTTCTAGGAGAAAAGTACGCTTATATTTTTTTTCTGGTCCTTCTGTAGTTAATGCTGTAATCAGTTCTTCAATTGGAACTTCGCCATCATCTAAAGTTATAAAGTCGAAAAACTCAAAAACACGAGCATCAGATAAGGAACGCAATTCCGTATTGGGAAATCCACCACCCATAGAAATTTTAATATGAGGATGATTTTGCTTAATCCATTGTGCTGATCGAAATGCAGCGTATAGATTTCCAGGAAATGGAACAGATATTAAAAACAATGTTGGTTGTACGCTTTCGATTCTTTCTTTCAAGATCGAAATTAAAATAGCATCTATATATGTTGTTTCTTGCTGTAAGGTTTCATATAATTCATCAAAAGAATTAGCGCTTCGACCCAAACGTTCCGCATAACGACTAAAACCAAAATTTTCATCAATACATTCAACTATAAAATCTGAGATGTCTTCTAAGAATAAAGTCGCTAAGTGCTTTGCTTTATCTTGAGTTCCCATAGTACCAAAAGCCCAATCTAATTCTTCTAACTGTGCAAATCTTGATGCTTCCGGCAGGAAATCATCCTGACAAATTTGCAATGCTAATGTTGGATTTTTTCCTTGTAAAAATGCGATAACAGCATCGATTGTTTTAATATATTCTGATTGTAATGCAAAAATCCGTTGTGAATTATCAGACACATCACTGTCCATTTTAGCATTGAAAAATAAATCACGCAATCCTTGTTTTGAAAACAATTTTAAAATTACTTCAATACCAAAATCAGCTTGTACTGAATCTACATTTATAGTATTTAAAAAACCTTTTATATAAGCAGTAGCAGGATACGGAGTATTCAACTGTGTAAAAGGTGGCGTAATAATTAAAAGTTTGGTTTTCAAAAGTGCGATTGTTTTGTGCAAAAATAAGGGTTATTTATATAGTTTCAATTAAAAGATCTTTTAGAAATCTTTAAAACTGTCTTCTTTACATTCTAGAACTTTAATTAGCAATAACTATTGATAATAATCAAAGCTTTGCAGTAGTGCTTGAACATGCATTAAGTTAATTTTTTTTTCGATTTGCATTTTTTTTCATAAGTGCAAGGAAACCATTTAGTATTCTACAATTATTTAGTAAGAAATATATTGTGAATTATTTTAAAAAAAAATAAAACTATAAGTAGGATAGATTTTGAAAAATGATGAAACTAATGAAAAATACTTTTTCGGCAATAAATAATCGATGAGTAATTTTAGAATAGAAAATGAATTGTTAACTCTTTAAAAATATCGCTTTGTAATCTAAGTTAGATTAAAAAGTAAATTTTTTAGAAAATCAAATATAGTTGCATTATATATTATTGTTCTCTACAAAAAACTCGTAAGCGTTGTAGGAACACAAAATTTAAATAGTATTAATTAATAATTAATACAGATTACCACCATTAGGCTTAGTATTCACTATATTTTTTGATTTATTTTTTGTTATTCAATTTTTTAACCGTAAAATTACAAAAAATTAACACGAATTTAATAATACCACCATCCATACCCTATTTTGAAAATTCAAATTAAAAAAAGCACTCATAATAATGACTTAGCCCTTTGGAGTAATCTAAAATTGGGTGATGAGAAAGCATTTTCGCAACTTTTCGAAAAATACTATTCTGATTTAGTTCAGTATGGAAATTCATTTTCCTCTTTTACAGCTAAAGTCCAGGATTGTGTTCAAGATGTTTTCACAGATATTTGGATTTATAGAGAAACATTGAATAATGATGTCATTGTGAAAGCATACTTATTAGCAAGTGTTAGAAAGAGAATTGCGCGACATCAAGAACGTGATCGAATTTTTCGTAAAAGTACAACTGTAGATGCTATTGAGTTTTTATTTGATTTCTCAATAGAACATCAGCTTATTGTAGATGAAACTACCTCTTTTGCAGTTTCTAATTTGAATAAACTTTTAAATGATTTACCAGCAAGACAAAAGGAAGCACTATATCTTAGATATCATGAAGGTTTAGCAGTGGAGGAAATTGCAGAAACGCTTGAAGTCAATTATCAATCTGCAAATAACCTACTTTATCGTGCAATTTTAAATTTAAGAAAAGAATGGAAAGGTATAATTGTGTTATTATTGTCACTATTTACACCCATACTATAGTATTTTTTCACTTATTATAAAAATATTCATAATTAGGTGAGTATATAATTGTAAAACTGTCCTCTCTGTCTTTTTAATCCATACTGTATTGATGCATAAGCGTAACGATTTTACTGAAATAGAAGACTTTTTGTCCGACGAGTCATTCCGACGTTGGGCGAAATACCAAGTTGATCAGCATCATTGGGAAGAATGGACTTTAGAAAATCCTAAACGTGCTAAGTTAGTCGAAGAAGCTAGACTTTGGATTTTAGCGATGAAAGTGGAAAGGCCGATTTTGGACGAAAAATCGATTGAAAGCGCCTTAGACAAAACATGGAGTAAAATAAATGAAGCAGAACGAGCAAGACCTCTATTTCGAAAACAGAAACAAAAAATCTGGCAATACAATTGGATTACAAGCGCTGCCACAGCAGTCTTATTTGGAGCATTAATTTTTAGTTATTTTAATACTTCCCTATTTTCGAATGACAGCACACTTGTTTACCATGAGTTAATTCAAGAAAATGAAGAAGGACTAGTGGAGCAAACCAATAATTCGAACAAGCCACAAATTATAACATTGTCAGATGGTAGTTCAGTATTGCTTCTCCCAGATAGTAAATTAAGCTATCCTAAAGCATTTTTAGGAAATGAACGTAAGGTCTATTTAAGTGGTGAAGGATTTTTTGAAATTAGTAAAAACCGTAAAAAGCCTTTTTATGTTTACGCTAATGAAATCGTAACAAAAGTAGTGGGCACAAGTTTTAGAATAAGAGCTTATGAAAACCAACCGAATATTGAAGTTCTTGTTCATACGGGCCAGGTTAATATAAAATCAAACGAGTCTGTGGAAGATTCTAGTACAAAAGAATATGTGTTATTACCAAATCAAGCAGTTCGATTTATACGCAAAGGTTTAACGTTTAATAAAATTAGTGAATCAGCTGCAGATAAAACATTGTCACAAACTAAAAATAATATTGAGGATATAAATTTCAGTTTTGCGGATGCGCCAGTTTCTAAAATTTTAGAACTAATAGAAAACGCTTATTTAGTAGAGATTGATTTTCCGAAAGACAAATTAAAGAACTGCTATTTAACAACTTCTTTAAATGACCAACCTTTGCCAGAGAAATTAAAAATCGTCTGTAAAAGTCTTGGAAACAACACGACTTATGAAATGAATGGAAACCAAATAATTATAACATCTGAAGGATGCGACTAACCTAAAAGCCTATGTGAAATAAATACAAAAAGCGTCGAAAATGCTGTAACATTCCCGACGCCTAAAAAGAATCAAATTTTCCTCTGTAAAGGTCAATTTGCATGTTCAAAATACCCGTTAAATAGTACTAATAAAACAAACCAAAATTATGAAAAAAACTGTTGTCAAACAACGATTACTCTATCGAATCATGAAAATAACATTAATTCAATTTGTTCTTGCATTTGTGTTTTCCACCATCACGATGGCAAACAGTGTGAATGGACAGAGAAAACTAGACACTAAAGTTACGGTTAGCATTGCTAACATGACTTTAGAGAATGCCTTGTCAAAACTTGAAAAAACAGCCAATGTAAAATTCTCATACAATTCAAGAATTAGTCAACTTAATGAAAGGGTGACAATAAATGCTACAAGCGAATCTTTATCTACTGTTCTTAGCGAAATTTTAAAACCGTTAAACATTGGGTACAGCGAAGTAAGCAACCAAATTATATTACAAAATAATACAGCGCAAACTTCTGAACTGAAAGGTTTTGAAGCTATTCCGACTTTAATTGAAAAATTAACTGTTGCTCCTATTGTTAGAGGTAGAGTAATTGATGAGTCAGGTATGCCACTTCCAGGAGCGACTATCTTAGCAAAAGGAACGAATAAAAGCGTAATAACTGACGCTGATGGAAACTTTTCAATTGACATGCCAGAAAATAGTACGAGGATCATTGTTTCGTACATTGGAATGGAATCTCAAGAAGTATCAATCAAAACAACGGCTATGACTATTGTTTTAATTGATAAAGAACAAAGCTTAAAGGAAGTAGTTATTACAACAGGATATGAAAAAACATCTAAGAGAACTTTTACAGGAGCGATTAGTAAAATTTCTGGAAAAGAACTTTTTGTTGAAGGTGTTGTTGATATTAGTAGAATGATTGAAGGAAAAGCAGCGGGTGTTACCGTTCAAAACGTTACGGGAACTTTTGGTACTGCTCCAAAAATTACTGTTCGTGGATCTTCTTCTATCTTTGGAGATACAAAACCATTATGGGTAATTGACGGAATCGTTCAAGAAGATATTGTTAATCTTTCTTTTGCTGATTTAGCTTCTGGAAACTCAGAGACTTTATTAAGTTCTTCTGTTGCCGGTTTAAACGCAAGTGATATCTTAAGTATTGAAGTACTTAAAGATGCATCTGCAACTTCTATTTACGGATCAAGATCTTTAAATGGTGTTGTAGTTGTAACTACAAAACAAGGTAGAAGAGAATCTCCTTTAACTGTTAGTTATTCATTAGACCAAACCGCTAGAACTGTACCTAGCTACAATCAGTATGACATCTTGAATTCTCAAGAGACGATGAGTATATTGAAAGAAATGGAATCTAAAGGTTTTCTAGATTTACCATCAACTTCACAAGGACGTTACGGTGGAGTTTTCAATATCTTAGCTAACGCTATCAACAAATACGATGAAACAAGCGGAACTTACGGTGTAAAAAATGACGAGCCAAGTAGAAATACATTTTTGAGAAAATATGAGTTAGCAAACACTGATTGGTTCAAAGTTCTATTTAGACCTTCTATAACTCAAAATCACTCGTTAAGTTTTTCTGGTGGTGGAAAAAACAATGCGTTTTTTGCTTCACTTGGATACTATACTGATCCAGGATGGACTGTTGCTGATGGTGTGAACCAATTAACAACAAACCTTAAAAATACTTTTTTCGTTAATGATAAATTAAGTTTAACATTATCTACACAAGCATCTGTAAGAGACCAGTCAGCTCCAGGAAGTTATGACAGTTTAAGAGATGGTGTAAGTGGAAGTACTACGAGAGATTTTGACATCAACCCATTCAACTATGTTTTAAATACAAATAGAACATTGCGTGCATATGATGACAATGGAGATTTTGAGTACTACAGAAATAACTGGGCTCCATTAAACATTGTACAAGAATTGAAAAACAATTACATGGAAATTAAAGTAAAGGATATTCGTTTTCAAGCGGATTTAGCTTACAAAATTAATCCAAAGTTAACTTACAACTTCACTGCTAATGCGCGTTACGCAAATACTACAAGAGAGCACAACATTCTTGAAAATTCAAACATAGTAGGTGCATATAATGCTCAAGAGACTACAATTGTAAGAGATCAAAATATATTTTTATACCAAGATCCTAATAATTTAACTGCGCCTAAAGTTTCTGTATTGCCAAATGGTGGAATATTAAGATCATTTACAAATGACTTAACTTCTTACAATATCAGAAACAGTTTTAATTACAGAAATGTATTTAATGAAGTTCATGAATTAGAAGCTTTATTTGGTCAAGAATTACGTTCTGTAGATAGAAGCAGTTCTAACTTTACCGCTTATGGATTGCAGTATGACAGAGGTTTAACAGCTTTTACAGATCCTAGGATTTTAGAGAAATTAATCAATGGTGGAGAATCTTACTACGCTTTCAATGAAGAAAGAGAAAGAACAGTTGGTTTCTTTGGTAAAGTAGGTTACACTTACGATCGTCGTTATACTGGATCAGTTACTGGACGTTATGATGGATCTAATAGACAAGGAAACAGTAACTCTTCAAGATGGTTGCCTACTTACACTTTTAGTGGAAAATGGAATATCATGGAAGAAGATTTTATGAAAGATGCTAAAACTGTTAATACTTTAGCTTTAAGAGGCTCTTATGGTCTTACGGCAACAGCTGGACCAGCTACAAACTCATTAGCAATTTACAAAAGTTTCATCACTGATCGTCTTAACTTAGGTGATAGAGAAACTGGTTTAAACATAGATGAGCTTCAAAATGGAGATTTAACTTGGGAAAAACAATTTGAAACAAACATTGGTTTAGATTTAGGTTTATTCAACAACAGATTGCAATTTACAACAGACGTTTATAGCCGTAAAGCTTTTGATTTAGTTGATTTCGTAACTACATCAGGAATTGGTGGACAGAAACTAAAGCAAGGAAACAATGCGGATATGGAAACAAAAGGTATTGAGTTTTCTATAAACACAAGAAACCTTAACGATACTAGATTGAAATGGTCTACTAGTTTCAACTTCTCAGTTTACGACCAAAAGATTACTAAGCTTCAAAACAATCCAAGAGTTTTAGGATTGATTGATGGTACTGGAGGAAATACTGTAGGACATCCTAGAAATGCCTTATATTCTTACCAATTTACAGGATTGAATACACAAGGTTTACCAACCTTTATTCAAGCAGATGGACAAGCAGACAATGTGGCTGGAGCTAACTTCCAAGACATTGAAAACATCACTAAATACTTGAAATACGAAGGATCTATCGAGCCTAATAAATCAGCAGGTTTGTCTAATACATTTACTTATGACAACTGGTCATTAAACGTATTTATAGTAGCTGCAGGTGGAAATAAAGTTCGTTTGAACCCTATCTATTCAGATTCTTATGATGACTTAACAGTATTTACTAAAGAATTTACAAACAGATGGGTAAATGCAGGTGACGAGTTGGTTACAAACATTCCAGTAATTGCTGATCAAAGATTAATTGCAAATTACGCAGCTCAAGGTAAAGATTTGACAAGAGCTTACAATGCATACAACTACTCTGATGAACGAGTTGCTGACGGGGCATTTGTAAGATTGAAAAATGTATCATTAAGCTACGAATTTCCAAAAGATTTAAAGAAAGGATTAAGTCTTACAACGATGTCAATGAAAGCATCTTCTGCAAATCCTCTATTGATTTATTCTGATAAAAAATTGAATGGTCAAGATCCAGAATTTTACAGAACAGGTGGAGTATCACAACCAATAACTAGTCAATACACATTTTCATTAAACGTATCATTTTAATTAAAAAAATATGAAAAAATTAAGATTAACCCTATCGTTACTTGTTCTTATAGGGATCACCACTAGTTGTGATGACTTCCTATCTGAAGTACCTGATAATAGAACCCAACTTGATACTCCACAAAAGATATCTGAAATATTAGTAAATGCATATCCTCAAGCTAGCTACATGGATTTTGCTGAAACTATGTCAGACAATGCTTTTGATAGTGAGAACTTAACTGGTACTACTATAAAAAATAGCCAAAATTTTAACTGGGAAGAGCTTGATGATGTACAAAGAGACACACCATCATTTTACTGGGACGCTTGCTATAGTGCAATTGCGCACGCTAATCAAGCGATTGAGGCTATTGATAAATTAGGTAATCCAGCAAACTTAAACGCACAAAGAGGTGAAGCTTTAATGGCTAGAGCATACTCACACTTTATGCTTGTAAGCATCTTTTCTCAAAGGTACAACCCTGCAACTGCAAAAACAGATTTGGGAATTCCTTATATATTAGAGCCTGAAACTGTATTATTAAAAAAATATACACGTAATACTGTTGAAGAAGTTTTTGATAATCTTGAAAAAGATATCGAGCTTGGATTACAGTTTGTAGGTGATGACTACGACCAACCAAAGTTTCACTTTAACAAAGCAGCTGCTAAAGCATTTGCCAGCCGTTTCTACCTTGTTAAAGGAGATTGGGATAAGGTTTTAGCGAACTCTGATGACTTAAGCAGCCAACCTGAAGGTAAATTAAGAAGTATTGCTGGATATAACTTGCTTGATACTACAACGCGTTTAAATATTTATTCTCAAGCTTCTGAAAACTCAAATTTATTGGTAGTTTCAACTTCTTCATTATATAACAGAACGATTAGAAGTAATCGTTTTGGATTAACAGGTGCAGAAAGAAACACAGTATTTGGAACAGCGACTAATTTATTTAACAAAGCTTGGTTGTATTCTAGTTTTTCTAGTAATGGATCAATAACAATATTTTTACCAAAATTTGTTGAGTATTTCAAATACACTAATGCGAATGCAGGTATTGGTCTTCCTTATGTAACAAATGTTTTACTTAGTAATGAGGAACTGTTTTTAAACAAAATCGAAGCTCATATTATGAAAAATGAGTTAAACACTGCTAATGCTGAAATGGAATATTTCCTATCTACGCGTACTACAGGTTTTTCACCAACAGCAGACAAAGTTACCGAAGCAAGAGTAGTTGCTAAATATCCTGTTATTGCAGATGAATTTACTCCATTCTACAGCTTAACACCAGTTCAAGCATCGTACATTAAAGCGGTTGCGGAATTAAGAAGAATTGAGTTTATACATGAAGGACTTAGATGGTTTGATATCAAACGTTTTAATTTAAAAGTTACTCACAAGATTTATAACAAACCAAATAATGTATTAGTGAAGGATGATTTGCGTAGAGCAATTCAAATACCTTTATATGTAACTAATACAGGAGTTGAAAAAAATCCACGTTAATAAAATATAAATATGAAAATATTAAATAAATACAAAAAATTAGCACTGCTATCAGCAGTAGTACTTTTAGGTTCTTGCACAGGAGACGAGCCATTAAAAGAAAGTCAATTAGATTTAACTGTTAAACCTAAAACAGAATTAGACAATTGGATAGATACAAATTATTTACTTCCGTACAATATAAATGTACAGTATAAATGGAATCCAAATGCGGTAGATAACAATAGATTTTTGTATCCACCGATACAATCTAAAGTACAACCAGTTTTAGAAATTGTACAGAAGATTTGGTTAAAAAGTTACGCTGACGTTGCTGGACCAAATTTTGTAAAGAACATAGCTCCTAGAGAATTTGTACTGGTAGGTGGTGTAAATCTAAACACAACAGGAACGATCACATTGGGTTTAGCTGAAGGTGGAAAAAGAATAACTTTCTTTGAAACTGACAATGTAGATAAAAGAAATCGTTCTAATATTAAGCGTTTTTTGAGGACTATTCAGCACGAGTACATCCACATTTTAAATCAAACAAAACCGTTTGACGAAAAATCAATGGCTACAATTACTCCAACGGGTTACTCATCTGCATGGTATAACACAACAGATGCAGTTGCGCTTGAAGAAGGTTTTTTAACGGCTTACGCTAAATCTAACATTAATGAAGATTTTGCAGAAACGGCAGCTACTATACTTGTGAACTCTAAAGCAGAATATGCTTCTATATTAGGAACAGTTGTAAGTCCAGTTGCACTTGCAAGTATAAAAAGTAAGGAGGCAATTGTAGTTAAATATTACAAGGATGCTTTTAACATCGACTTATACAAACTAAGAGATGCAGCTGAAAATAATACTAATGATGTTATTAACAATTAATAGTTTCCAACAGGAGCTTTGCTTTTAAAGCTCCTTAAAAAAATCTCATTTATCATAACATAAATTAAAAACACATGAAAATAAAACAAATTATTAATTATCTTTTGGTCGCACTTTTAGCGATCCAATTGGTTTCTTGTGATAACAAAGAAGCTATAGATTCGCCATTTAGTGGCACTCCTACTGAGCGATTAAACGCTAAGGAGAAAGAATTGAACGACTTATTAATGTCGTCAGAATTAGGTTGGAAAGCAGTTTATTTTACTGACAACACACAACTTGGAGGATTCACGCATCTTTTTAAATTTAAAGATGGGAAAGTTGATATGGCTTCTGATTTTAACAACGATACTTCTATTCAATCAAGTGAATATGATATTATTTTAGGAAGTACTGTAAGTTTAGTGTTTACAACAAAAAATAGAATCCATTTACTATCAGACTCTAATAGCTTTCCGATTGCTTCTTTACAAGGTAAAGGATATTTAGGTGATTTCCAATTTCTTTACTACGGACAAGAAAATGGCGAAATCATTTTTAGAACTAGCCGTAGCTTTCAAGAAGTTCGTTTTGTAAAAGCAAAAGCTACAGATTGGACAGATTTAGCTCAAAGTAGATTAATGGTTCCTAATGTTGCGGGAGCGACAACTCGTCCTTTATTTAGACTTTTAGAGATAAATGATGGAACTAAAGTTAGTCAGTTTGACTTTAATTTTACTAGCGCATCACGTTTTGCAACATCAAACTCAATAGAAACTGGTTCAAGTGTAACAAACAATATTGGTATTGCTTATACTCCTACTGGTATTATTGTAAGCCCTGCTGTAAAAGTGGGAAGCCAATCACTTTCTGCATTTACTTATGACGCAGCAACAGGTAACTTTAATGCAACAGGAACTGCAGGAGTATCTGCATCGATAAAATATTCAACTAAGCCTCTAGTTCTTACTGATGATTTTAAAGGTGTAGTGAATGGTCCAAGATTAACTTATGCTTATATTAATGGAGATCTAAAAGGAGCACAAACTAACTCGCTACTTTTTAATAATTTAGTAGCTGCTGCAAAAGCAACACTTTTACCAACTCAAGACTTTAATAGGATTTCATTAATTTTCAATGATCCTGTTAATGGTACTTTCATTCAGTATTCATTTACTGGAGGAAAAGGAGCGATCAATCACTATTTAATTGCTAAAGAAGATCCAGTTAATAAAACAATCAAATTAACAGATGATGGATGGTCCATGGCAACACCGCCAGCATTCCTTGCCGATATTGACAAACAAATCCTAGATCCTGCAGGACTTTATCTAAAGAAAGAGAAATTCACAATTAGATATAGTAATACAATCTACACATTCACAAGTGCATCAAGTAATTTCAGAATGACTACTTACGCACTATAACTATTAAATTTGTTTTACTTAGTTGGAGAAGGTTGCCCCTAAAAAGGAGGGCACTGAAAAAGTCTTTCTAATAAATTGACACATAAAAAGGAGTAGATATCTATGGATTTCTACTCCTTTTTTCTTATATTTAAGTCTAAT
>NZ_JBANDI010000026.1:0-58262 GCF_039123485.1 Flavobacterium sp. PL12 | reverse complement strand
TGGTTGTTTAGCGACTTCAAGATACTGAATTTCAGTATCTTGACCAATATCTAAGTCATTTATTTTACTTTAAATAATTACACCCAACGGGTTATATTTATTTATTTATTGTCTCTCAAATTTAACCAAATCATTATCAAAAAACGACTGTATTAGTAAAACATTGTGAAAAACAATTAGTGATAAAATAATGTAGATGATTAGATATATTCACTAGTATTACTGCTGTTTTATCGCTTTTCATAGCTCTATAATTTTAATAATCAAAACTATATAAAATTCTACATTACTAAGACGTGGGTATATTAACGACAAAAAAAAACGCTATCCTTTCGAACAGCGTTTTTCTGAAAATATTATATTTTACAAACTTCTTTTAAAATCAAGTTCTGCACTATTAGAAGAGAAAAACTACTCTAATTTAGGCAATATAACAACTCTCATATTATAGAATGTAAATGCTTGAATATCTACATTTTCCTGAATTGTTGCTGCAACAGATTTTCCAGCTCCGTGACCTGCATTAATGTCGATTCGAATCAAAACAGGATTTGCACCCGTTTGTTTTTCTTGCAATTCAGCAGCAAATTTAAAACTGTGTGCTGGTACAACTCTATCGTCATGGTCACCAGTTGTAATCATCGTTGCTGGATATTGAATCCCTTTCTGAATGTTATGTACTGGAGAATATCCTTTTAAATAATCAAACATTTCCTTACTATCTTGAGCTGTTCCATAATCGTAACCCCATCCTGCACCTGCAGTAAAAGTGTGGTAACGCAACATGTCTAAAACACCTACTGCTGGCAAAGCAACTTTCATTAATTCTGGACGTTGTGTCATTGTAGCTCCTACAAGAAGTCCACCATTTGAACCACCGCGAATAGCAAGATAATTAGGTGACGTATATTTTTCAGCAATCAAATATTCTGCAGCTGCGATGAAATCATCAAATACATTTTGCTTTTGCATTTTTGTTCCTGCATCATGCCATTTTTTTCCATATTCTCCACCTCCACGTAAATTAGGTACTGCATAAACACCACCATTTTCCATCCATACTGCATTTGCAATACTGAAACTTGGCGTCAAGCTAATATTAAATCCACCATATCCATAAAGCATTGTTGGATTAGTTCCGTCTAAAGTTAATCCTTTCTTATGTGTAATAATCATTGGGATTTTAGTTCCGTCCTTCGAAGTATAGAAAACTTGTTTTGATTCGTACTGCTCGCTATCAAAATCCACTTTTGGTTTTTGGTATACAGCTGATGTTCCAGTTTCTGTTTCGAATGAAAAAGTAGAACCTGGCGTAATGTAGTTCGCAAAAGAATAATAAAGTGTTTTTTCTTTTTTCTTTCCACCAAAACCTGCTGCAGTTCCTATACCTGGTAATTCAATTTCACGAATCATTTTTCCAGAATAATCATATTGTTTAACTACTGAAACTGCATCTTGCATATAATTAGCAAAGAAGTAACCTCCACCAGTTGAAGGAGATAATACGTTTTCAGTTTCTGCGATGAAATTTTTCCAACTTTGTGGCTTTGCATTATTTACTTCAGCAGTAACGATACGTCTGTTTGGCGCATCTAAATCTGTTACGATAAACAACTTAGACCCTTCATTTTCAATAACACTGTTAGCACTATTAAAATTGTCAACAAGAGTAACAATAGGACTATTTGCTTTTGATAAATCTTTGATATATAGTTCATTCCCATAAGTGGAATTAGCTGCCGTAATTACTAAATAACGATTATCATCAGTTACGTTTCCACCAACATATCTACGTTTTTTGTCTGCACCAAAAATTAGTTTATCAGTTTTTTGAGCAGTTCCTAATTTGTGGAAGTATAATTTGTGCTGATCTGTTTTTGCAGATAGTTCGCTTCCTTTCGGTTTATCATAACTTGAGTAGTAAAAACCTTCATTTCCTTTCCAAGAAACACCGCTAAATTTCACATCTACAATTGTGTCTTCGACAATTTTTTGAGAAACAGCATCCATGATAATTACTTTTCTCCAGTCGCTACCACCTTCTGAAATGGCGTACGCAACTTTCGACCCATCTTTAGAAAAATCTAGTCCTCCTAAGGATGTAGTTCCATCTTTAGAAAAAGTATTTGGATCAAGGAAAATAGTCTCATTTCCTTGTGCATCTTTTCTATATAAAACGGATTGATTTTGCAAACCATTGTTCTTGTAGTAATAGGTAAATTCTCCCTCTTTAAATGGTGCGCCTATTTTTTCGTAATTCCATAATTTTTCCATTCTAGCTTTAAGTACGTCTCTAAATGGAATTTGAGCTAAATAATCATAAGTGACTTTATTTTGGGCTTTGACCCAAGCACCTGTTTCAGCAGATTTATCATCTTCAAGCCAGCGATAGGGATCAGAAACTTTACTGTCGAAATATACATCTACCGTTGTACCTTTATTAGTTTGCGGGTATTTAATCGTATTTGACTTTTGATCTTGAGCAAAAGTTGCTAATGTAGAAGTCACAGCCATTATTAAAAAAGTTTTTTTCATTAGATTCTGTTTTAGGTTATTACAAAAATAGACAAATAGTTAGCTCTCCTCCTATGCGGAGTCTTAAATAAAACTAAAAAGCAATATGCTATCACGTAGTGCTGTTTAGACAGTAATTTACAAATCAAAATTTACACCTAGAACGATGGTTCTTCCTATGTTAGGAATACCATCCGTTTTAAGACGGGAAAGATGCGCAATATATTTTTTATCCAATAAGTTATTACCATTCACACTGATATCGAATGCTGTTTTACCTAGTTTCATCGTTCCTCCAAAACCTAAATTAACTAAAGTGTAACCATTTGATGTTGTTTCAAAACCACTTACATTTTTTTGGTTGAAAGTGCTGGATACATTTAAAGTTGCATATCCATCTTCCAGTAAATTTTTAATTTTAAATTCTGTTCGAATAGTGTTATCCCAATTATTTGCTGCAATTAATGGCAGGTAATCACTATTTTGTTTTTTCCCAGTTACGGTTTCAAAACTAGTTTCGAAATGCAACCAATCCAATGGATGTGGATGTAAATGCAGACCTACTTCACCACCATACAATTTAGCGTTATCTTGAATATAGTCAAAAACTAGATTTGTATCTATCGTTTCTCCAGTCGCCGAAGTGTAAATATAATTATTAATATGATTGTAAAATCCATTTACAAAAAACTCAAAATGACTGTTCTTATATTCTAAATTTAAATCGGTTTGAACGTTTTGCTCCGTTTTTAAGTTGGTATTTCCCACCTCATATCTATTAGTTCCTTCATGAACTCCATTTGAAGTTAACTCAGCTAAATTTGGAGCTCTAAATCCTGTCGCGATGTTTAAACGCAAAGTCAAATCATCCACTAAATTAGTTTTATAACCTAAAGCAGCGTTGAAACTATCAAATGATTTATCGACCGCTTCAAACGATCCTTCCTCGCCTGCAATTCCTTGAGCTTCTGTTTTAATATTTCTATTATCAAAACGCAGTCCTGCCTGCAACACATTGCGATTCCATTCATAATTAGCAGTTCCAAAAACACCAAAATCATTTGTTACTGCATCCGGAATTAGATATTCTTCTCCTGAATTTCTGTTGGTCTGATGCATTCCCTGAACTCCGACGATAGTTTCAATTTTTCCCGTTTTTGGTAAATGGTATTTTAAATTATAATTGAATGTTTTTAATTTCATGTGCAAGGCTGCGTCGTTACTATCTTCAAACTCGCTTCGGTCATTAGCGATATAACCTAAATCCAGATCGATTTTTGAATTTTCTAAATAAAATATAGAGTTCAAACTTAGTAAATGATTAAAAATTCCTTGTTTTGGAAATTCTGTTTTTTTACTAGTGCTCTGTTCGGCAATTCCTTCCTCTGGAATTCCTAAATCTAATTTATTATAATTATAACGTAGAACTGTAGAAAATTTAGAGTTACTATAACCAATACCTGTTTTAAAATCAGTTTCGTTGTAACGCGTATTGGTCACTCTCTCACCATCAGCAATTTTATAATCAGAATGTGTGTTATAACTTACACGAGTCATAAATTTCCAATTATCAGTTGATTTTTTCAATCCCAATGAAGTGTTACTTCCGAGAGTATTTGAAAAATATTTTTGGCTAAAATTAGCTTTAAAAGTATTCGCATTAGCAAATTTCTCTGGGTTAAAATAGAGCACGCCACCCAAAGCATCCGAACCATATAATAGCGAAGCGGGTCCTTTTATAACCTCAACACTTTCTACTCCCGCATCATTTAAACCTAACCCGTGCTCATCACCAAACTGCTGATTTTCTATTCGAACACCTTGAGAATAAACTAAAACTCTGTTTCCACTCAAACCACGTATAACTGGCTTGCCAATGGAAGCTCCAGTTGAAACTTGAGAAACTCCGGGAATAGTCGCTAATCCTTCGATTAAAGTTGAAGTTCCTTTTCTTTGTAAGTTTTTAATAGTTTCGTGTTCTACTTTCATCACGTTTTGTGATTGAATTTTATTAAAAGCGGTAGAAACAATTACCTCATCCATTTCAAAGATCGCTTCTTCAAGTAAAACGTTTAGAATAATTTCGTTAGATCCTATGCTTACACTTTGATTCTGAGTTGCGAATCCTAGCATAGTAAAATTGATTTTCAAGGTTCTATTAGGCAAATTAGAAAATTGGTATTTCCCATTTTTGTCTGTTGTAGTTCCTTTATGCAGTTCTGAAATTGATACGGAAACGCCTTTAACAGGTAGGTTAAACATATCAGTTACAGTACCTGAAATTGTATTTTGCGCTTGCAAAAATGCAGATATTCCCAAAAATAGGGCTATGATAAATTTTTTCATTGAAATGATTATAGTATTTCGCGTTTCGGCTTAAGCCAAAAAAAGATACCGTAAACGGAAATGTGATTTAAATACAGTAAGTACTTCGCAAAATCAAAGATGTGAAATTGCGTAGAAAAAAAATCTGAAATAAGCTTAAATAAATTTAGCTTAAAGTATTTATTGGGGGACCGCGAAGGGAATAAGAACTGCCAGAAAAAGTAATTACAATTTTCTGATCAATGCTAAAATAAGGTATTTCGGCATTAGATAAATATAGCTGATAGCTTACGTTTGTGGGTGTAATGTAGGTGCCAAGCGTAAAATGACATACATAACAATGATCAATATTATGATGTTCATGGGTGATTTCAGTACCTGAAACATTGTACTGATGCTCGCAATGCTTTTCTGAAAGTTGCTTTGAAATATGCTCATACGTATGCAATGATTGAAACAGTATTGAGAACAATACTGTAAAAACCAGGGAAAGACTTAATATGAGCTTGTTGCTTTTCATGTTTGGCAAAGGTAGTAAAACAAAAAACTACAACTGTAAAAGTTGTAGTTTTTTAATTCTCTGTGAATTCAATGAATTTAAACCAGTTTTGCAGCTACTAAATATTCTGCAATCTGGATGGTATTTGTCGCTGCTCCTTTTCGTAAATTATCTGCTACAATCCACATATTCAATGTGTTTTCTTGGCTTTCATCTCTACGGATTCTACCCACAAAAACATCATCTTTACCCTGTGCGTACATTGGCATTGGATACGTATAAGTATCATTATTGTCTTGAACAACTATTCCATCTGTGTGATGCAAGATGCTTCTCACTTCACTTAAGTCAAAATCATTCGAGAATTCTATATTTACCGCTTCGCTGTGACCACCTACAATTGGCACGCGAACAGCAGTTGCAGTAACAGCTATCGTATTGTCACTTAATATTTTTTTAGTTTCACGAACTAATTTCATTTCCTCCTTAGTATATCCATTTTCTTCAAATGAGTCACACTGAGGAATTGCGTTTCTGTGGATTGGATATTTATAAGCCATTTCACCTTTTACTCCGGCGTACTCATTTTCTAATTGTGCAACTGCTTTTACTCCAGTTCCAGTAATTGACTGATAAGTAGAAACGACAACGCGCTTAATATTATATTTTTTATGCAATGGCGCTAATACTAGAACCATTTGAATTGTAGAACAGTTTGGATTTGCTATAATTTTATCTGCCTTTGTTAATTCGTGAGCGTTAATTTCAGGAACAATCAGTTTTTTCGTTGGATCCATTCTCCACGCAGATGAGTTATCAATAACTGTAGTTCCTGCTGCTGCAAATTTTGGAGCCCATTCAAGTGAAGTATCTCCACCTGCAGAAAATAAAGCAATATCTGCTTTCATATCTACGGCAGTTTGTAAGCCAACAACGGTTAGCATTTTACCATCGAATTCAATTTGTTTACCAACTGATCTTTCAGAAGCTACAAGAATCAATTCGTCGTTAGCCGAAATAAATTTTCTTTCTGCTAATACTTTCAACATTACTTCGCCAACCATTCCGGTAGCACCAACAACTGCAATTTTCATAGTATATTTTTATTATTGAATATAAAATTTGAAAAACAAAAGTAAGTAATATTCAAATCAAAACAAGGTAGTTAACAAAAAATAACAAAATGTTTAAAATATAACAATTGCTATTTAAGCTTTGCTTATAAACTCATTAAATGAATATTATGCGTACAGAATTCAGTCATAATAAAAAACTTCGTCTAATTGTTGATCATCAATTCATGTTGCAATTGAAATTATTCTAGTAAAACTTTTTCATGCAACCTTAAACAAAACACTAAATGTGATAAAAAAGAAAAACCGTCTCAATGAAGAAACGGTTTAGATTAGAATATATAATGTAGCGGAAATTACTTCTTTAACAGATCTCTAATTTGGATAAGCAATTCTTCTTGTGTAGGTCCTACTGGCGCTACAACAACAACAGCCTCTTCTTTTTTCTTCGCTTTTTCAGCTGCTCTTAAAACAACAAAAATGAAGAAAGCAATAATTACAAAATTAATAATTGCTTGAACTAAATTTCCGTAAGTTATTACGGCAGCTCCTGCAGCTTTAGCAGCAGCTAGATCTGGATAAGAATTACCATCAAGTGTTATGAATTTTTGTGTAAAGTCAATACCTCCAGTAATTAAACCTACGATTGGCATGATTACATCATCAACTGCCGATCCGACAATTTTACCAAATGCTCCACCAATAACAACGGCAGTCGCTAAACTAATTACATCACCTTTCATTAAAGATGCTTTAAAATCGCTAAAAAATCCCATAGTTTTCTTTTTTTTGTTAGAACTGCTTTTTGTGTAAAAGCAAAAATAATTAAAAAATTAACATTTGTATATCTAACATTAAAAAAAACTACTATTCTCTATAAAATACTCTTTTAACTCTTTGCGAAATACTCGTAAGCACTTCGTATGGAATCGTTTGCAGCTTATCAGCTATGTAACTAACAGTTGGATTCCTACCAAAAATGATCACTGCATCACCTTCTTTACATTCAATTTCGCTACAATCGACCATCAACATGTCCATACATATACTTCCTACTATAGTTGCTTTTTGATTTTTGATTGTTACAAATCCCACACTATTTCCCCAACCTCTAGAAATCCCATCAGCGTATCCTATAGGAATTGTTGCAATCTTTGTTGGTTTTTCAGCTATAAATTTTCTTCCATAACCTACACTTTCTCCCGCCGCAATAGTCCTGATTTGAGAAATTATTGATTTCAAAGTACCCACATTTTCTAGTTTTTTTTGTTCTTCACTATCGTTTGAAACTCCGTAAAGACCAATTCCTAAACGGACCATGTCGTATTGCGAATCGACATTATTACTAATTCCTGATGTATTTAATATATGACGAATAGGTTTTATATCTAATTCACTAATTAATTGGCTGGATAACTTTTCGAATAAATCAATTTGTAATTTTGCAAAATCTTTGTGAATTAAATCATCACTAGTAGCTAAATGAGATAAGATACTTTTCACCTTTACGTTTTGATTTCCTTTTAAAGTAGCAATCAATTCATCAATCGTATTGGCTTCAAAACCCAAACGGTGCATTCCTGTATCCAATTTTATGTGAATGGGAAAATCCTGTAATCCTTTTTGAGCGGCCATTTTGAGAAAAGCTCGAAGTCCTTTTAAACTATATATTTCAGGTTCTAATTGATACTGAATAATAGCGTTAAAACTAGTGTTTTCAGGATTTAAAACCATTATTGGTGACTGAATACCTAAACTTTTTAAAGCTATTCCTTCATCGGCGAAAGCCACACCTAAATAATCAACTTTATGGTGCTCGAGCAACTTAGCAATTTCGAAACCACCATTTCCATAGCCGAAAGCTTTTACCATTACCATAATTTTTACATTAGGTTTTAGTTTAGCTTTATAAAAATTCAAGTTATAACTTATTGCGTTAAGATTTATTTCAAGAACAGTTTCATGTGTTTTCTCCTCTAACAACCAGACAATTTCTTCGAATTCAAAAGAGCGAGCTCCTTTCACTAAAATAGTTTCATTTGAAAAGTCTATGTTATCGTAATCACTAATAAATTCAGCTGTATTTTTATAGGTTACGCACTTTTGAAACTTATATTTAAATTCAGAGATTGTCTCTCCTATTCCAATAACTCTACTAATATTATTAGACACGATTAATTCTGCAACTTTAGCGTATAATTCTTCCTTATACAATCCACTTTGAAAGATATCAGAAAGAATAACTGTTTTATTATCCGATTGTTTCTGACTTTCGAGAAAATCTAAAGCTATTTTTAAAGACTGAAAGTCTGAACTATAGCTGTCATCAATAATACTGCAATTGTTAATTCCATTTTTAACTTTTAAACGCATTTCTACGGGATACAACATTTTCATCCTATTCTGAATAGTGAAATGGTCATAATTAAAATAAATTAAAACCATTAAACATGAAATTGCATTTTCTATCGAAGCCTCATCTTGAAAAGGTATATTAATTTTAAAATCTTCTTTATTGTAACAAACTTGTAATTCTGTTTGCTCTCTATCAGTTTTCTTTCCAATGAAAACATCTGCTTCCTGATTCGTAAAACTCCACGTAAAAGCATTTTGTCGTTGAGAAAGTATCGAAGTGATATTTTCATTAAATTGGTAAATGACAACTTCACAGCTTTGAAAAAGCGACATTTTCTCTTTTACTTTCTCTTCTAAATTTAGAAAACCTTCATCATGTGCAGAACCAATATTAGTAAGCACACCAACAGTTGGTTTAATGATATTTTGTAATTTATTCATCTCAAATCTACTTGAGATTCCTGCTTCGAAGATTCCAAGATTATGCTGTTCATTAATCGCTATAACAGACAACGGAACTCCTACTTGGGAATTGTAACTCTTTGGACTTCTAATAACATTGTAGTCAGGACTCAGTAGAAAATTAAGCCACTCTTTTACTATTGTTTTACCATTACTTCCGGTAAGACCAATTACAGGAAAATCAAAAAGACTGCGGTACTGCGCTGCAAATTCTTGTAATGCAGTCAAGGTGTTCTCGACAATATAAAAATTTGCACGTTCTTCACAACCTTCTGGAATGTGACTGACAACAAAATTACGAACGTCATTTTCAATAAGATCAGAAATATAAATATGCGCATCAGTATGAACGCCTACCAATGCAAAAAATAAAGTTTGAGAACCGTTTTGTAAAGACCTACTATCAATAGAAACCGAATCTAAAGCTGTGTCAAATTGATTACCAACAAACTTTGCCGGTATACTTTGGATGCTATTGAAAATTTTTGGATTCATAAAATGAGAGTAGATAGGAATTAATTTTTTTCGAAATAAAATAGTGTTTTGGCCACCCTTTCGGGGCTTTAACTTTCGTAAAAATACCATTTCTTTTTACAAAGACGACCCCGATATTCAATTTATATAGTTAAAGGAAGTTCTATAAATCAACAAACAACTTCGATATGTTGCCTTAATTTTTACAGATTAGTTATATTTGTTTGCTTAAAGAAACTAATATTTTGAAAAAATTACTTCCTTCGTTTTCATATGTTTTCCATCCGATTTTTATTCCGGCCATAGCTACATTGTTTTATCTTTTCTATTACAATGCTGATTTTGTAGATCAAGAAAAAATATTCATTTTCTTTCAGGTTGCCATAGTAACTATAATAATTCCAATTTTAGTTTTTATACTATTGCGTGCCACTGGAAATGTTGATACCATAATGATTTCTAAAACATCTCAAAGAAAAATTCCATTGGTTGTCCACTGCTTTTTAATCATATTATTACTTAGAAAAAGCATTAGTATTGATCGCTACTTCGAGTTACATTTTTTCTTTTTAGGAGCATTGATGAGCACTTTATTAGCTTTAATTTTATTATTTGGGAATATAAGAGCAAGCCTACACATGATGGCCATGAGTTCATTAACAGTTTTTGTAATAGGATTGAGTATTCATCTTCAAATGCAGAATATTGTCACTATTACAATATTGATTCTACTAAATGGTATTGTAGCATCTTCCCGCTTAGAAATGCAGGCGCATACGAATAGAGAACTCGTTTTAGGATTTGCTCTAGGCGCTATTCCGCAAATACTTCTATTGTATATTTGGTTATAGAATATAGAATATAATCCCTAAATTCAATGCGTTCATTTTGACGGGTTCTCCAGCAATTTTAGCCGACTTAAACAACGGATTTAAACCGTAATAAGCGTATAAATTTATGGTATTATAACCGGAAGAAATATAGGCTCCGTACTGAATTTTATCAAAATCTTTGTTTCCATTGATATGAGTTTTTCCCATACTACTATTGAAAGCTGACTTATCATATAGCAAGTAGCTGAACTTTATTCCAGTGTAAATACGCCAGAACTTATGGCTTTCGAAAGTGGAGGTTCGCCATCTAAATTCTACAGGCACGTCAACAGAAAGTAGAGAGAATTTATTCTTAGAATATTTTGCATCAGCATCAATAATCGCATATTCATTCCCTGAAGGAGTTGAAGTAATGGACATGTTTTGATTGTAGTTATTATAAGAGAATCCAATACCAGAAGCAATGGCAACAGTTCGTTTCTTATTGATTGGCATATCTCTTAGAAACCCGCCTGAAAATCCTGAAGAAAATTTGCTTAGCGACAAACCTGCAGGCTTATCGCTAAGTGTGTTATACGTTATTGCAAAATAAAACTGATCTTCTCTATACAAGGAATCGATCTTTGCAAGAGGAACAATTTCAGGAGCTGTATTTTGCTGTGCAAAGACATTCAACACAGTAAAAAAAAGAAAACAACTTAGAAATAATCGCATACCATTTTTGTTTATTAAATCATTAACTCAATTTGAATCCTTTTATAAAGCTACAAATATAAGATAATGGAGTTTTCAAATGCTTTTAATACTTGAATTTTAAATATACGGCTGATAAAAGATTATCTAGAAACGGTGGTCAAGGAGATTTGCCATCATCAAAATATAAGTTCCAGCAAAAAACTGAAAATTTAAACAATTACGATTTTCTCGTTGGAAGAGTCCTCCTATTGAGACTAACTCAAATTGATTTTAAAATAAATAAGGTAAACTATTCAAATTATCATGATGGAAGAGTCCCTACTATTGAGAGTAACTGCAATTGATACTAAAATAAATAAGATTAACTATTCCAATTGTCACGCTGGAAGCGTCCCGAACAATTAATGTAATTTGAGAGTTTTTTTTGTGACATTTCAAAACTGATAAACATGTATTTAAATTGCGAATCTTTTCGAATAAATTAGACAAAACACAATTAGGATTAACTCTGTTGATCCCCTGAAGAGACTTCTCACAAAAAAATACTGATTGGCATTTCATGCTTGATCCTTTTCGTTTTAAAGCTTAGCCAAACTAAAAAGTTTGACACGCCAAGTAAAGGATTAACTCCGTTGATCCCGCAAAGGGGCGTCTCACAAAGAAATAATGCTTGGCATTCCATGCCATGAGCCTTTTTTGTTTTACCGCTTAGCCAAACTAAAAAGTTTGACACGCCAAGTAAAGGATTAACTCCGTTGATCCCGCAAAGGGGCGTCTCACAAAGAAATAATGCTTGGCATTCCATGCCATGAGCCTTTTTTGTTTTACCGCTTAGCCAAACTAAAAAGTTTGACACGCTATAAAACAAATAATGCTCCCCTTTCAGGAAGCATTATTTCTTTGCAGAGAGGAAGGGATTCGAACCCTCGATATGTTGCCATATACACGCTTTCCAAGCGTGCGCCTTCAGCCACTCGGCCACCTCTCTATTTTATTACGGTTGCAAAGAACACTAAAAAAAATGAGTTAGAAAAGCAAAACCTTATTATTATATTATTTCTCCACGTAATGAAGTTTCAAATATTGATTTGAATTCGCTAGCCTCAATTTTTTGACTCAGTAAAAACATTAATTTTGTTATTGCCGCTTCAGTAGTTATATCTTTTCCAGAAATAACTCCTATTTTTTTCATCCCTGTGCTTGTTTCATATTGTCCCATACTTACACTTCCGCCTGAGCATTGAGTTACATTAATAATATGTAAACCATCACTTATTGCTTTTTTTAGTAAGTTTAAAAACCAGTCTTCGGTAGGCGCATTTCCAGCTCCGTATGTTTCTAAAACAATTCCTTTTAGACTTGGTATATTTAAAATGGCAGATAATACAGCCTCGCTGATTCCTGGGAACATTTTGATAACCGCGACGTTCGTATCTAGATATTTATGAACTTTCAACACTTTCTCTGGAGAATAAGGTAAAAATAATTCTGGACTCATTCTTAAATGCACTCCTGATTCTACTAAATCAGGATAATTAGGAGATGTAAATGCTTTAAAATGCTCGGCATTTATTTTTGTGGTTCTATTTCCTCTATATAATTTGTATTCAAAATAAAGGCAAACTTCACTTATTACTGGACGATTGTTTTCTCGTAAAGAAGCGATTTGAATAGCTGTAATTAAATTCTCTTTAGCATCGGTGCGTAAATCGCCAATAGGCAACTGCGAACCAGTGAAAATTACTGGTTTTGCTAAATTTTCTAGCATAAAACTCAATGCTGATGCGGAATATGACATCGTATCTGAGCCATGTAACACTACAAAACCATCAAATGAATTATAATTTTCCTGAATGATTGTTGCGATTTTTGCCCACTCATTAGGATTCATGTTCGAAGAATCAATTGGATCACCAAAAGAAATTGTTTCAATCTCGCAATCTAATTGCTTCAGTTCTGGTATGCGCTGCAATAATTTACTAAAATTGAAAGCTTTCAAAGCGCCAGTTTCAAAGTCTTTTTTCATACCAATGGTTCCACCGGTATAAATAAGAAGTATTTTAGCTTTATACGACATCGTGGTATTTCAATTTATTCACTACTGGATTTGCATACATTGCTAGAAATCCATCTAATGCTACAGGATTATCGTGATCAATTCGCATTTCTAAGCGGCGCTCAAATAATGATTTCTCATTTTCTGTGTATAAATGTGAATAACGCTCCGTTTTCTTTACAATATCAAAAGCGATGAAATTAGTTGGCCATAAGTGATAATTGCTCAAAATTGCATCATCAATAACTTGTGCTAAAGACACAATTTGCTTATTTGAACTTTCATTATTCTCTTTTATATCTTCAATTTCAGTGTCCAAAACTTTACCTACGTGAATATGAATTCCTTTCTTTTGACCTAGTGCACCACTAAGAATCGTCATGAAATCCTCATTTTTATCTTTTACGTACACTTCATTGTTTGCTTCAGCCATTAACTGCGGCATTTTCAAAGCATCCGTTGGATCGTACTCATAAGAAATAGAAACAGGTACAATTTTAATTTTCTTGAAATAGTCCATTAAATTCTTTTCATCAGAACCCATTCCAAGCATTTTCAAAATACCAGGATTAGTTTCATCTCTTCCATCTTTAGTTCTACCTTCTCGTTGTGCAATCCACACCGATCGGTTTTCATGCAACAATAAATGTCCTATATATTCTGACAGTAATTTTGAACTTTGCAACATTTCCCTTGGCGTTAAGCCACGTTGTACTAAAAAGTTACGATTTAGTTTAGCCAATGTATTTAAAAATGACATTTTAACTAAATTATCTCCAATAGCCGAAGCCGTCATTACTAAACCGTTTTCAAATAAAGCAGTATTTAGTAAAGTAGTATCCAATAAAATGTCACGGTGATTCGAAACAAATAGATATGAAGTATTAGGCTCCAAGTTTTCAAAACCTGAAGTTGTCAATCCATCAGAGCTTTTCTCTAATACTCTTTGAACAGATTGATATATAACATTACATTGAAAATCGCGGATAGAATGCGTTTTATGAAGTTGTTCTTTCCAAACTTCATCCGCAACATCTGGGAAAGTAAAATTCATCAATGCTTTCATCATAGGATGATTCACAACATTGTTAAGTGCTTCGTTTATTTCGGAATCATAAAAAGGCCGAATAGCGTCAAATCTCTGCATTTTGGTTCTCAATTATTTAATTGGCAAATGAACAAAAAAAATATGTAAATAATGTGAATTCTATTTTAAATACCAAAAACGGCTTTAGAATTCGCAGTCGTAATTTCGGCAATTTCTTCAACCGATAAATTGTAAATTTCAGCTAGCTTCTCCGCCACAGCAACTACATAACTGCTTTCGTTTCTTTTACCTCGATACGGAATGGGCGCGAGATAAGGCGAATCTGTTTCTAAGACAATATGCTGTAAATCAATTTGGTTTAGAAACTGGTCGATTTTACCATTTTTAAAAGTGACAACTCCTCCTATTCCTAGTTTCATGTTGTAAGAAATCGCTTTTAAGGCTTGCTCGTACGTTCCAGTGAAACAGTGAAAAATACCGAACAATTCATCTGATTTTTCATCTTCTAAAATTTGGAAAATCTCATCAAATGCTTCCCGACAATGAATAACAATTGGTAAATTATACTTTTTAGCTAATCTTATTTGACTTCTAAAAGCAATTTGTTGCTCCTCTAAATGTGTTTTATCCCAATACAAATCTATTCCAATTTCACCTATTGCGTAAAACTTTCTCTTCTCTAGTTCACACTCTACATGCAACAATTCTTGCAAATAATTATCCTTAACATATGTTGGGTGCAAACCCATCATTAAAAAAACATTCTCAGGATAGTTTTTCTCTAATTCATACATACTATCTGTGCTCGAAGAATCAATTGCTGGAATAAAGAAACGTGAAACACCAGCGTCAATAGCTTTTTGAATCATCTTGTTTCTATCTTGGTCAAATTCTTCGCTGTAAAGATGCGTGTGCGTATCGGTTATTATCATTAGTTGTCAAAAATATTAACTTGCAAAATTACAACTATTACATAAAGATTCCCAAAGTAATTTTGTCCAAATATCTTACGTTTATTGTTATACAAAATTAAAAAGGCGCTGATTTCTTATCGAAATCAACGCCTCTATATTTCAGATTCTTACTTGGTAAAAATTATTTCAGATAATTATTAATTTAATTCTTTAAGTAGTTTTTGAACAGCATCGTAATTCTCATAATCCGATGGAATTGTCAACAGAATTTCTTTACACGACTTATATTCTTCTTGTTTTAATTTGGCTAAAGCCAAGCCATAAGTAGCTTTATTTTTATAGATAGAATTTCCAGACTGCAGTGCTAAAAAAGCAACTTCAGCTTCTTTAATTTTATTATTTTCTAATAACGAAACACCATAATAATACTGAATCTCAGCGGTTTTATTCTCATTTAAAATTAATTCAAATAACGGAATTGCTTCAACATAATTTTTTGCATTGAAAGCATCTTCTGCTTGTTTCAGATAATCACTTTGCTCGCCTCTTTCTATAAAATGAGCTTCATCAAATTGATTAAAATCCTCAAAATTTGGTTTCGAATTTGCATCAAAAAGAAATAATCCTACTAGCAGAAGCACCGACGCGGCAACCAAATAAAACACTGGTTTGAAATTTACTGCCTTTTTATCCTTTAAGTTAGAATTTTGCTGAGCGATAGCTTTTAGATTTTCAGTGAATGCGTTACGTTCTTCTTCAAGTGTGAATTTATTTTCTAATTGCGCATGTACATTCTTAAATGTCTCGAAGTTAGATGCCACTTCTTGATCTTCTTGCAGTAGCTTTTCAAAATTATCTTTCTCAACTGCAGTTAATTCGTTTTGAAGATATTGATCGAATAATATATAGTTTTCCTCGTTCATGGCTAGGTGATTTTTAATGATTTAAAACGGCTATTTTCCCGAATCCACTGCGTTAACTGTCCAGTACACAATGATTTTTTCTTACGAACATATCCATATGTTACTTGGAGCTTTTCGGCAACTTCCTCCATCGATTTTAAAGTAAAACTTAACTTTAAAACTTCTTGGCATTTATCACCTAATTTATGAAACATCAAATCAAATAATTCCTGCTTCTCTTCAAAAATTTCAGTTTGCGTAACCATTTCCTCAGTGGGTTCATTATTAGATGTATACTCATCATTAATTGTTACCCCTTTATTAGAAGCTTTTTTTAATTCATTTAACCACTTCCTTTTACACAGTAAAAAAAAGTAAGCATCAAAAGGACAACTGAGTTGCAGCTTATTGGCTTTAGCCTGATTAAATAGCAAAATCATAATTTCCTGAACAACATCCTGAGCTTGATCCTCATCTCCAGAGTTATTTCTAATATAAGAAATGACTTTAGGAACAAACTTTTTATAAATAGACTGAATGATAGCCGAGTCATTATTAGCAAGTCCTTCTATATAAATTTGATCGCTATGAATAATTTGAGTAGCCATAAAAAAAACTTTTTATTGGCTAAAGTAAAAAAAAGAAAGTGAAACAAATGAAAATCAGTAATCTGAAATAGCTCAAAAGAATAAATAGATAAAAGTTTTAAAAATAGGGGTAACAATTTTAAAGCAAAATTGATATTAAGAAAACAAGAGACACTTAACCTTTAAATAAAGTAGCAATGAGAAGTCATCAATTAAACAGCCAAGCCGATTTTGATAAATTCCAGCAAAGACTTTCTAATAAAATTCAATCTGGTTTTAGAATCATCGAGCAAAATAACAAATTGCCATACGTGGTTTTATGTCGAGAAAGAAAAAATATTGATCACTCTTATTATCTTTTTCTTTCTTGTATTACAGTTGGAATATGGCTACTTGTTTGGGTTTATGTTTTAATCAATGATTCGCAAAAAAACCAAATCCTAATTGCACTAGATGAAGACGGGAATGTTTTTGAAGATAAATGTTTGCCGCTAAAAAATTAACAACTGAAAATTAGAAATCATGAAAAAAAATAATCAAAACGGAATTTTTTTATTGTTAAATAAAAAGTTCACATACCTCTTAGCTTTAATCTTCGCATCTACATTATTTTTTAGTTGCGATACAGATGATGAATTACCTACAAGTTGCCCAAATGTTGAAATATTAGGATATAATATTGAGCAAGGAGCATTGACGGGCAATTTTGGCTCTTCAGTAAACTCTTTAAGTATTCCTAATTTTACAGTTCTTACTGCAGTTCCACAACCAGTAAGCTTTCAATCATCAGGAACGAACAATGCAGTTTTTAATCCTTCTACAAATGAATACGTACTCGTTTCTGCTGAAAGAGGAATCGTAACAAAAGTAAATACACTAACTAATATTTCTACTGCAAGTACAATTCCAGCGTATTCTTCAACTTCGCTATTATACTGAGTCGTAAATGCGCCTGTAATTGTTGGCGGAAATCTTTATTATGGTTGTTATGATTTTACAAATTAATTGTTTTCGCTTTTAGATTCTAATTTCAATATAATTCCAGCGTCAACAACTGCTATTGCTCAAAGTAGCTTAGAAGGTTATAATTCCCAAACATTTACTGCTGCAACTAACGGAATAAATACGATTTACTTTTTACTGGGTAACCGCATTATTACATACAACACCGCAACATTAGGAACTGCAATTGTCTCAGCAACTATTACGCCACCCACAGGAAGTAGTATTGGGCTCTCTTATATTTCACTCGAATTTAAACAAGGAAATACACTTTATGCAATAATGGAAGATGCTGGAGTTTCAAATTCGAAAATAGTGGAACTAAATGTCTCAAACCCACTAATAGTAACAAAAACTGACATTTTAACTTTAGGTTTTGAAGTGAACCCTGAATTTTACAGCTCTGTTTACGATGACTGCAACAAGGTTTTTTATGTCTCAACATTACAAGGAATAACTGGTTATCCTAACGGACAAATCAGTAAAATAGATCTTTCAGGAACGCCTACTCTTGTAAGTACAACACTCACAACTTTCGTTGAGCTAGGACTAACCTTAAAAGATTAAATATTCAGGGCTGATAATTAAAAAACGTGATCAAAATATTATTAAAATTAAAATCAGGGTAACAATTTCAAACATAAATTGATATAGACATATAAACACACAAGAAGTTTTAAAAACAACTCAAAATAACAACAATCTAAAAACTAGAAACCATGAAAACAAATTTAAAAAACATCGGATTATTATTCTTAGCAACAATTCTTTTCAGCAGTTGTAATGATGAAAATGATATCACTACTGCACCACCTTCAGCATCAGAATTTAAAGCAGTGAGAAAAGAAGCATTAGATAAAATGACACAGAAATTTACTTTGACAGCAGGAGCTGGGCTTGTAACACTAACTTCTTCAAACGGAGTAAAAATAGGAATTAATGGAAGCTGCTTAACTAAAAACGGAAATCCGGTTACCGGAATAGTAGACATTGAATACGTTGAAATATTCAAAAAAGGAAATATGTTAGTTACTAACAAACCTACGATGGGAATTATGCCAAACGGCGATCGAGCATTACTAATTTCAGGAGGCGAATTTTTTATCAAAGCCACTCAATCTGGACAAGACCTAGGAATTAGTTGTAATATGACTTTACAAGTGCCTACAAACTTAACAGGCGGTCTTGATGCTTCAATGATATTATGGAATGGTATCATTGATGCAAATGGAGATTTAGCATGGCAAAATGCGATGAATCCCACAGGCGCAAACGGTGACAAAGGCGGCGTAAAAGGAGAACAAAATAACTATTTCGTAAGTTTTGGAAAATTTGGATGGACTAATGTTGACCGTTTTTATAGTGATCCAAGACCTAAAACATCACTTCTTGTTGCTGCGCCACAAGGTTACAATAATACAAATAGTGCCGTATATTTATCATACGATGGCGAAGGTCAAAATGCATTAGCACAATTAGATACGTACACTGCAGCAGGATTATTTAGCGAGCATTACGGCCAAATTCCAATAGGTTTAGCTTGTCACGTAATCTTTGCTACGGAACAAAACGGACAATGGAGATATGCAATAAAAGGCGTAACCGTTCAAGCAAATGATGTCTACACCTTCACATTAGCAGATACAACAGTAGGAACTGAAGCTCAATTAATCGCTGCGATCAACGCAATTCAATAGCAGACTTGGAGATAATTTTAGAAAAGTGGTGATTTGCTCACCACTTTTTTTTACATTTAAATGATTTTGACTATGTTAGAAGTCATTTTATCAATAAATTAGCTAATATTCTGGAGCTAATCCTGCTATCCGTTACAATCTTTTAATCATAAAATTAGTTCAGTGGCCTGAACTAATTTTCTAATAAAAAGGATTTTCACTACTATCAGGGCTAAAAAAAAAATGATTATGAGAACACTTCTAGTAATTTTAATCTGCTTTATGGCAACAACCATCTTTTCTCAGAAAAAAGTAAATGATACGATAACTCGAAGAGCTACTATCACTTATAATCAAAACGGAAATGCCGTTTCTTATAAACCAGAAACACCGCCGCTTATTCCTATCGCTGGCGCACCAAAACCTAGTTTTTCTTATCTATGGGAACTTGGTGATGGTAATTACAGTAAAGAAGCAGAACCTAAACATACTTATAAAAATAAAGGAACTTATACAGCTCGATTAACGGTAACTAACAATTACGACAATGGGAAACCACCTGCGACACGACCAAAAAAAGTAGTTATAAACGAGATTTCAATTACCCTATACAAAGACATTGCATCAATTGAAGACCAAAATGGATTCAACATTCAAAAGAATTGTGATCCTATTCCAGAACAAGAGATTGTAGTTATATTAAGTTATCAAAACTTAGAAAACTATGTTACAAACGGAAAATTATATCTTTTCTACAATGAGAAACAATTTAAAAATAAAAATTTCGAATTAGTTGATTATCGCGCACAGGCTAGCGAAAGAGAAATCAAGGAAAATACAATCGCGTCGATAAACGATCTTGATAATTCCAACTCATATTTAGCTTCAAATGAAAATTTGGCTCCAGCCAAAAAATATAGAGATACTACAACTGAAGAGGACTTAGATGCTACTTTAAAAACCGCCAAAGAAACATTTTCTGATGTATCCATTTTAGAATTTGACGACTGCAACCCATCAGAAACTAGAAACATATTTTACACTTTTAAAACCACTCCTGAAATGATTAAAGACACAAGCGCAACGGTAACAATGCGCGGTATATTTATTCCCAACAGAAGTTTTAAAAATCATAAAATAAAAAATTTAGAAATGGAAATCGTTACTTCTCATGATCCTAATAAAATGGGCTCAAATGGAAGCTTCATGAATTATAGATTAGTGCGCTTCAAACGGGTAAATTTCAAAACTCGATTTCAAAACAATGGAGAAGGTCCAGCGAGAATGATTCGTTTAGAAACCGATATTCCGGATATGTTTGACAAGAAAACATTTAAAATTGAGGACATGTATCCCAAATGTCCAATATGCCCCAAAGATGAAATTCCAACTACAAGCTGTTTAGACACTATTATAAAACAAAAACAAATATTTTTTACTTTTAAGAACATTTACTTGCCCGGAAGCAACCAAAAAAATGTTAAGGAAATCGATAGCACCAAAGGATTTGTAAAGTACTCCATGAAATTTAGTGATGACTTTCACAAAATAAAAACAAAGAGTAGAACAGCTATAATCTTTGATAAAAATGAACCCATAATAACAAATTACGCAACCACAAGATTCCTTCCCGGTATTTCTGTAGGAGCTAAAGCAGGCTATAATCTATACCCTGATTTAGTAGATTCTAAAAGTTATTTTGTGGGAGCAACTATTTCTCCATTTAAATCATATCGCTATTACTGGCAAGCAGAATTCATAAATAGTTTACACAATTATAGCAATAAAACAGGCATCTCAGAAGAGATTTTAGATACAGCTGCTGGAGTAAGACAATTACAACGCACCACAACGGAAACGAGAAATGAAAATATAAATTGGGAAATCCCTATTTTAATTCGGTATAACATCAATAATTATATAGGAGTTGGCGCTGGAATACAAGGAAATATTAATGTATCAGAAAAAGAAAATAATGATCTAAAAATCGAAACTTTTGAAAGTTTAAAAGACACTTTTCTAATCAGCACAAAAAATGAAAAATCAGCAGATACTAATTCCTTTAACACAATTAAAACTGGAATACTTCTAGATCTCACCATAGGTGCAGCGAGAATAGGACCTAGTTTAGGAGCACGATATGTCCTGAATTTTAAAGATAATTTTAATTATTTTCAGTTTTATGGAATATGGAAGTTTTAAAATTGCAACAATTTACTAAAAACTTGCGTGTAGGCGAAAAAAATGTTTTCTATAAGTGGAAAGCCTTATTTAATGGAAGTTTATCATCCTTTCAAAATATTTTTATTTTAATAGTTTTTATTTTTTCAGGTTCAATTTCGGCTCAAAAGACCAATACTTTTGAAGAAAAGATCAATTTAAATGTTGATCGTTTTACGGAAAATCCAACTGCAGAAAATTTAAAAAAATTAGAAGCATTTGATAAAAATATATCTCATTCCATCAATAGTCTAAAAGACAAAAACGAACTACTCGCTTTTGTAATACTAAAATCAAATCTTGGTTATTACCAAAATCAATTAAACAAAAAACAGCAGGCGATTTCTAACTATGAAAAAGCATGGCAAATCTATCAGAAGAATCGATTATCAAATTATGATATTATTGAGTATTGCTTAAAACCACTTGGTAATCTTTACACAATAATTGGCGACTTTGATAATGCTGAAAATATAATCAAGCAATATTATTACATCGCTACTCAAACCAATAATTTGCAACAGCAATATGCTGCAGTACTCAATTTATCAAACGTTTATCAAAATACTGGCCGGATAAATGATGCAATTGCTTTACTTGAAAAAACCATTCGATCACAAAATTTAACTGATTTACAAAAAGGAAATTTATATAATAATTTAGGCTCTAATTATTTCTTGAATACCAATTCTAATAAAATTATTCCTAATGATTATGAAAATGCTGAGAAGGCATTTTTAAAGGCGATTTCATTATTAGAAAAAGGTAAATCACAAAATATGGCTTTAGCAAATACCTATCGCAACTTATCAAAGTTAAAATTACAGCGAAATGATGCAAAAATGGCTTTAGTATATTTTGAAAAAGCAAGAAATCTGTTTAATAAAAATTCAAGCATCGATCCGCGAAGCAAGTCAGAATTCCTTTTTGATGAAGCTAATCTACTTTTCAAAACAGGAAAACTTAAAGAATCAGCGGTACTAATTACGCAAATATTTAAAAATTTAATACCGTCATTTGATAACAAAAAGACAGATTTACCTAATAAAAATATAATATACGCAGATACAATGCTATTAGACGCATTTGACTTACAAGCTGCTATTTACACTATTGAAAATCAGCCTGAAAAGGCGCTCGAATGTTATGGTCTTTCTTTTCACATTGAAGAATTATTTCAATCTTTATTAGTCTATGAGAATTCTAAAATAATTAGCCAACTTAGAAATAGAAATCGTACAGAAAAATGTATTGCTATATATGAATCTTTATATCAAAAAGATAATCAAATCACCCATCTTGAAAATGCATTTTTACTAGCCGAAAAAACAAAGTCAGCAGTTTTAAAGCAAGTTTTACTGAATTCATCGAAACAGTCAACGCTGCAGAAAAAAATTGCTCAACAACTACAAAATGAAAGCAACCTCATTTTAAAAGAACAGCAAAAAGGTGATTTAGCAGATATAGTTAAAATAAATAATTCTATTAAAAAACAGAATGAATTGATGCTGCAATTAAAGCAATCAGCGTCAGAGACGGAAAGTAATCCAAATAGCGGTATTATTTTGAGTGATCTTTATGCTAAGCTCGAAAAAGATAATGCAATAATGGTAGAATATTTTTCTGGTATTAATAAAATGTATTCATTCGCTATTGCTAGTAACAAAATCTATCTAAATTCCTTTAATAATAATGCTCACGTTTCAGTTAAAATCGTTCAGTTCATAGATTTCTTTAATGATGCAAATACGATTGCAAACTCGCCAGCTGACTACAATAAGTATAGTAACATGGCCTACAAATTACTAAAACTACCGGTGAACTCAGCTTACAAAAATCTATTAATTGTACCCGATGGACTTTTAAACTTTCTTCCTTTTGAAGCTTTAATCACAAAAGAATCAGCAACTACTAATTTTGCTAAAATGAATTATCTACTGAATGATTACAACATTGGATATCAAAATTCAGCACAATTTTATTTAGAGGCTAACCGAGCTAAAAGAAAACCTGTTGCAACAGTTCTAGGTATTTTTCCAATATTCAAAAAAACTCCTTTTGAATTGACGTTCTCAAAAGACGAGATGCAATCGATTAAAGAAAAATTTAAAGGAAAGTATTTTGATAACAGTAGTGCGACATTTGGTAATTTTAAAAATAATGCAAATCTCTATTCAATTTTACATTTATCCACACACGCTTCATCAGGAGATATTGACAGTCCAGCCAGCATTAAATTTTCCGATCAAGAAGTGATGTATTCAGAACTTTATCATTTAAACATTCATCCAGATTTGGTAGTTTTAAGCGCATGTGAAACCGGAATTGGAAAATTATTTAAATCTGAAGGTGCGATGAGCATAGCAAGAGGATTCCAATTTGCCGGAGCACAAAATCTACTGTTTTCATTATGGAAAGTGAACGATTACACCACTTCACTATTTATGGATTTGTTTTACAAAAACATCAAAGAAAATCAATCATATATCGAAGCAAACGCAAATGCAAAGAGAGATTTTTTAAAAAATAAAACCATTTCAAATGCTAAAAAATCTCCTTATTACTGGAGTGCACTTGTTTATTACGGAAACATTGAAAAACCGCCGAGTACTAACTATTTAGTTTACGGATTAATAATCTTACTCGGAATTGGATTATTTATTAGCTCAAAGTTATTTCTTTCGAAAAAGAAAAGACGGAGTTAAGACATTTAAATATCAAATATTCTTGCGGTATCTTTGTTTTCTAAACTAGATAGACATTCGACAATTGTAATACCAATGAAAGACCTTCACGAGATTCTCAAAAAAGAAAACTATAAAAAAGTAAAATTTAAAATCACCAAAACGCAGCATCTTTTGATAAAAGCAAAGATAAATGGTGTTGAGGGAAATTTTATTTTGGATACCGGTGCTTCTAGTAGTTGTATAGGATTTGAAAGTGTTGACTTCTTTTTACTAGAAGCTAAAACATCAAAAACGAAAGCTTCTGGAGCCGGTGCAACAGGAATGTTTACTCAAATTGCAACTCAGAATCTATTACAACTGGGAAACTGGAAAGACCACAATTTTGATTTGGTAATCTTTGATCTATCGCACGTAAACGAAGCATTGACACAACATAAAGCAAAGCCAGTTCACGGAATTATTGGTGCTGATATTTTAATGAAAGGAAAGGCTATTGTGGACTACTATAATCACTATTTATATTTGATGAAATAAAAAAAATCCCATTGAACAGGTACTGTCAAATGGGATTTTTACATTATAAAAAACAATTATTACAATTCGAATGCTTTTTTAGGGTTGTTATCCAATAATAACTCCATTGGGTTTTCTAAAGCTTCTTTTACAGCAACCAAGAAACCAACAGACTCACGACCATCAATAATTCTGTGGTCATAAGATAGAGCCACATACATCATTGGGTGAATTTCCACTTTACCGTTTACAGCAATAGGACGTTCGATAATGTTATGCATTCCAAGGATTCCAGATTGTGGAGGATTGATAATAGGAGTAGACAACATAGAACCAAACACACCACCATTAGTGATTGTAAAAGTTCCACCAGTCATATCATCAACAGTGATTTGTCCATCACGTGCTTTTATTGCTAATCGTTTGATATCAGCTTCTACACCACGGAAAGTCAAATTCTCTGCATTGCGAACTACAGGAACCATCAAACCTTTTGGTCCTGACACTGCAATTGAAATATCGCAAAAATCAAAAGCAATCTTATGATCACCATCCATCATTGAGTTTACATCTGGATATAATTGTAAAGCTCTTGTAACGGCTTTAGTGAAGAAAGACATATATCCTAAACCTACTCCGTTATGCTTTGCTTTAAACGCATCTTTATATTCATTACGAATCATGTTGATAGGCGTCATGTTTACTTCGTTAAAAGTAGTCAACATCGCTGTTTCATTCTTAGCAGCAACTAATCTTTCTGCTACTTTACGACGTAACATTGATAATTTAGTTCTTTCAGATCCACGTGATCCACCAGTAGGAGTTCCCATAGAAGGTACTGCATTTACAGCATCATCTTTAGTTATTCTTCCTGCTTTTCCAGTTCCTGTTACTGAACTAGCTTCTATATTTTTCTCGTCTAATATTTTTCTCGCAGCTGGAGATGGTGTTCCTGACGCATAAGTTGTCGCTGGTGCTGGAGCCGCTTTTGGCGCTTCCGCTTTAACTTCAGCTTTTGGTGCTTCCACTGTTTTTGTAGCTTCAACAGCAGGTGCTCCCGCAGCTGGTTTTGCTCCATCAGTATCAATATGGCAAACTACTGCTCCTACTGCTACAGCATCGCCTTCTTCTGCTTTTAACGTAATGATTCCACTTGCTTCTGCAGGTAATTCTAGTGTTGCTTTATCAGAATCAACCTCAGCAATCGCCTGGTCTTTCTCAACATAGTCTCCGTCTTTTACTAACCAAGTTGCAATTTCAACTTCTTTGATTGATTCCCCTGGTGATGGGACTTTCATTTCTAAAATCATGTTCTATTATTTTAAATTATGAATTTTAATTTTATATAACTGTTGTAAAACAACGTGTATTTCTCTTTTTTCTTTTTTAGCCCTAATAATAGCTCTTAAAAAATAATATATTGAGATTGCTTCGTTCCTCGCAATTACTATCTAAATAAATCTCTATCAAATACCATTTGAATGGCATCTGCATGACGGCGTTTTGCTCGTGTGTAACTTCCTGATGCAGGAGCTGCATACGCTTTTAATGAAGCTAATCTCCATTTCACTAAATCAAAGTTCATTAACATAAAGCTGTAAGCTCCCATGTTTTTAGGTTCTTCTTGTGCCCAAACGTAATCATCAGCATTTGGATATTTAGCGATTATCTCTTTTAATTGCTCTACTGGAAGTGGAAACAATTGTTCGATTCTTACTACAGCAACATCATTACGGCCATTAATTTCTCTTTCAGCAGTGATGTCATAATAAAATTTACCGGTACAAAAAACTAATGTTTTCACATCTTTTTTATTCACAGTTTCGTCATCAATAGTCTCTTGGAAAGCACCATTTGTAAAATCTTCTATTGGAGATACACACCTAGGATCACGCAATAAACTTTTTGGTGTAAACACAATTAGTGGTTTACGAAACGTTGTTTTCATTTGTCTTCTTAACAAGTGAAAGAAGTTCGCTGGCGTTGTACAATCTGCAACATACATATTGTGTCTTGCACAAAGCTGTAAATATCTTTCCATTCTGGCAGACGAGTGTTCTGCTCCTTGACCTTCATAACCATGAGGTAATAATAAAACTATTCCGTTTTGATTATTCCATTTATCTTCTCCACAAGAGATATATTGGTCAATCATAATTTGAGCTCCATTAGAGAAATCTCCAAATTGTGCTTCCCAAATAGTCAATGCATTAGGATTTGTCAATGCATAACCGTAGTCAAAACCAAGTACTCCGTACTCTGATAATAACGAGTTAAACACATTAAATTTCCCTTTTTTACCTTCTAAATTATTGATTAAAACAACTTCTTCTTCTGAATCTTCTACCTTAACAACAGCGTGACGGTGCGAGAAAGTACCACGTTCTACATCTTGTCCTGAAATACGAACATCGTAACCTTCTTGCAATAACGATCCGTAAGCAAGGTGTTCTGCCATTCCCCAATCTAACTTATTACTTTCGAAAAACATTGTTTTTCTGTCATTGATAAGTTTTTGGATTTTATTAATAAACTTTTTATCTGCTGGTAAATTACAAACTGCGTTAGCTACTGCTGTAAGACCTTCTTTACTATAAGAAGTATCTACTTTTTTAAGCATCTCATCATTAGAAACTCTGTTAAAACCTTGCCATTCATTTTGCATAAATGGAGTAATAACAGTCAAATCTTTTTTACGAGATTCTTCAAGATTTACTTCTAAGTTAGACTTGTATTCTTTCTCTAATCCATTTACATAAGTCAAATCTATGACTCCTTCTGATAATAGTTTTTCAGCGTAAATATCTCTAGGGTTTGAATGCTTTGCAATCAATTTATATAATACAGGTTGTGTGAAACGAGGTTCATCTCCTTCATTATGTCCGTACTTTCTATATCCTAATAAATCAATAAATACATCACGTCCAAATTGCATTCTGAAATCTAACGCAAATGACATTGCGTGAACAACAGCTTCTGCATCATCAGCGTTAACGTGTAATACCGGTGACAATGTTACTTTAGCAACATCTGTACAATATTTAGAAGAACGTGCGTCAAGATAATTAGTTGTAAAACCAACTTGGTTATTAATTACGATATGTATCGTTCCTCCTGTTTTGTAACCATCTAATTGTGCCATTTGCACAATTTCATACAAAATTCCTTGACCAGCGATTGCAGCATCTCCGTGAACGGCGATAGGCAACACTTTAGAGAAATCGTTAGGGAAGTATTTATCTTGTTTAGCTCTTGTAATTCCTTCAATTACTGCACCTACAGTTTCTAAGTGCGAAGGATTAGGAGCTAAATTTATATTTATATTTTTGCCAGACTGAGTTACTTTATCAGCTGTAAGCCCTAAGTGATACTTTACATCACCATCAAAATATTCCTGATCGTAATCTTTACCATCAAATTCTCCAAAGATATCTTGAGTGGATTTTCCGAAAATATTTGCTAAAACGTTCAAACGACCACGGTGTGCCATTCCCATAACAAATTTCTCTACTCCTTTTTCAGCTGCTTTTTCAATTAAAGCATCTAAAGCTGGAATAATAGATTCTCCACCTTCAAGAGAAAAACGCTTTTGACCCACATATTTAGTGTGCAAAAAGTTCTCAAAAGAAACGGCTTGGTTTAATTTATTTAAAATTGATTTCTTCTCATCAGCAGAAAAATTAGGTTGGTTGTCATTAACTCCTATTTTTTTCTGAATCCATTGTACAATTTCTGGGTTACGAATGTACATATACTCCACCCCAATATGCTGACAATAAATACTATCTAAGTGTCTAATAATTTCTTGAAGACTACAAGCTGGGATATTAATGGCTTTTGCCGCATCAAAAACAGTATTTAAATCTGCTGCTGAAAGTCCGAAGTTTGAAAGTTCAAGTGTTGGCGATGCAGTTCTTCTCTCTCTTACTGGATTTGTTTTAGTAAACAAATGTCCGCGAGAACGATATCCATCAATTAATTTTAATACATTAAATTCCTTTTGAAGTTGATTTGAAACCAAACTACAATCGGTGTTAGTTGAAGCAAAATTTGCAATTTGCTCTACTTTATTTTCCTCATTGTACGTTTCCATTCCAAAATCGAAACCTTGAAAAAAGCTTCTCCAACTTGGCTCAACGCTATCTGGATTTTCTAAATATTGGTCGTATAATTGAGCAAAAAACTCTGTGTGTGCTGCGTTTAAAAATGAAAACCTATCCATAATATTTATTGAATATATTCTTTTTGTTAAATAGTTTAGCAAAAGTACAACAATACAATAAATTTCTAATTTATTTTAGGATACATTTACATTGAATATCGTTAAAAATTAAAAACTCATGAAAAAGAATTACTTTTTGAATGATTGTAAATCATTTTTAGTCATATTAACCGTGTTTCTTTCAAATTTTATGTTTGCACAAAGAAATAGTTTGCCACCACCAGTGGAAAATCAATTTTGGAAAAACGTACAATTTGGAGGTGGATTGGGTCTTGGTTTTGGATCTGGTTATACAGACATTTCAATAGCTCCTAGTGCTATTTACAACTTTAATGAATATGCTGCTTTGGGATTAGGTGCTCAGTACAAATATCTAAAGCAAAAAGATTTTTACGCGTCAAACCTATATGGTGGCAGTATCATAGGATTGCTTAATCCTATTCGTGCCATACAAATTTCAGCAGAATTAGAGCAATTGCGAGTTAATGTAAATCTCGAAGGTTCTAATAGCAATTCACAAGATTACTGGAACACCGCTTTATTTATTGGAGCAGGATATCGATCTGGGAGCGCGACTATTGGAGCTCGCTATAATGTCTTAGACGATAAAAATAGCATTTACGGTAGTGCTTTTATGCCTTTTGTTAGGGTATATTTCTAAGTCGGTTATATCTTAAAGTGCAACTCGTGTAAGGGATTTTTGAGTTCTATCGGTATTTATTTCTAAACCATACTTTTTGCCATTCTCTCTTTAAAACCAAGAATGAAACTTGTTCTGCTAGAATAACAAGATCGGAACCATCAAGTTTTTTTATTTCATCTTCAGACACATCGACGATGTATAATAAATTGAGATATTCAGCAAATTTATACTGAATAAGTCGGTATATTTTTTCATGAAGTTGAATTTTTAATTCGTTAGGTGTAATACTTAATGGAAAATCAACTGCTTCGTTAGCAAGATTGAAATCCTTATTTAGCTGTTCCACCAAATTAAGATATAAGGTTTCTTTTTCCGCTTCTGACAGCAATGAATCCGTACTAATTGGAGCTATATACATGATTGATTAAATTTAAAAACGAATTCAATTTTACGCAGTTTGAGAAATTTTTCAATTGCAAGTACTAATGAAAAATTGTAACGGAGAATAATTTCTTCTTATTTGAAATAAGATATAAATATTTAAACCATTCTACCCATTAAGTTCTCACCAAAATCTTTCAAAATTTCTTTTTTATCAGCGCTAATATTCATCTTTTCTAAGGTTTGAAAAGCTTTATAAGTAAAATCGTGAATAGCATCTTGTGTCGCTTTAGAAGCACCTGAAGTGTTAAAAAGTTCTTTTACAACCTCTATTTTCTCTGTACTATCTTCAGGATGAATTAAAAATAATCTACTCAATTCAGCTGCATCTTTTTCATTAGAAAAAGCCATTGCCTTTAAATATAAATACGTTTTTTTATTTTCGATGATATCACCTCCAACTTGTTTACCAAAAGTTTCTGGATCACCAAAAGCATCTAAATAATCATCTTGCAACTGGAAAGCTAAACCTAAATTCAATCCGAAATCATAAATTAAATTGGCGTTTTCTGTTGAAGCATCAGCGATAATTGCACCCATTTTCATAGCTGCGGCAACTAATACAGCAGTTTTGTACTGTATCATTTTAAGGTATTCTGGAATGGTAACATCAGTACGACTTTCAAAATCTACATCCCACTGTTGCCCTTCACAAACCTCAAGAGCAGTTTTACTGAACAACTTTGCTAAATCTCTAAAAATAGAAGGTTCATATTGTTCAAAATATTGATATGCTAATATCAACATAGCATCTCCAGATAAAATACCAGTGTTTAAATCCCATTTTTCATGTACTGTTTCTTTACCTCTTCGCAATGGTGCATCATCCATTATATCATCATGCACTAATGAAAAATTATGGAATACTTCAACTGCTAGCGCTGCTGGCAATGCTTTTTTATAATCGGCATCAAAAATCTCAGCAGTCATCAAAGTAAGTACTGGACGAATTCTTTTTCCGCCAAGATCTAAAATATAATGAATGGGCTCATATAAATTCCTAGGTTCTTTTGATTCGTACTGTGATTGTAAATAATCTGAAAGAAATTCTTGATACTGAAATATGCTGTGCATTTTGTTTTATTTAAAGTTTAAAGTTTAAAAAGGTTGAAACTGAATGACTTTTTTCACTTTATCTACTGCAAAGAAACTCAAAAAACTTCAAACTTTAAACTTTAAAATTTGAGAAATGTTAAAATTAAAAAAATACGTTGGAAACTTCTTTGGTATTCAAAGTTTCCTAATTACATTTGCAGAAAATTTTAACAATTGGGGTAATAGCTTTTTATTTCGAATAGCATTCAACCCATTATATTCTTAACGTAACAATCATATTATGAAAACGAAGTGGACAATTGATTCAAGCCAATCAGACGTTCTGATCAAAATGAGAAATTCAATAATAGCCTATTTAGCCGGAACAATTAATAAATTTGATGGTCACATTGATATTGACAACAATGAAATAGCAGACGCTTCGCTTCAGTTTTCATTAGACGTGAATAATAAAGACACCAAATTAGAGCAAATAGACAGCCATTTAAAAATGAATGATTTGTTTGACGTTAATGAATACCCAATTATCAGTTTTAAGTCTACTTCATTCGAAAAGATAAATAAGAATATCAATTTTCTAAAAGGAAATCTAACGATAAAAAATATCACTAGACCAATTGAGCTTGATGCAGAGTTCATGGGAATAAATGCGTACGATGGCGATGCTAAAGCAGCTTTTGAAATTACAGGTAAGATAAACAGGAAAGATTTTGGTCTTACTTATAATTCTTTTAATCAAAATGGAGGATTAGCATTAGGACAAGATATTAAGCTGATTGCCAATTTAGAATTTACTGCTTAAAAAATCAACATTAATCAAATGTTAAATAATTACAAAATAAAAGGAAACTATTTTAGTGTTTAAAGTTTCCTTCTTACATTTGCACCCAATTTAACAACCATTTGCCATAAATTTTAACTCAATTTAAAAATACTGATATTATTTCAGGACAAAAAAAATGAAAGAAAAAATTATATCTAAAGCAAGCGAAATGTTTTTAAAACTCGGTTTTAAGAGCGTTACCATGGATGATATTGCTGGTGAAATGTGTATTTCTAAAAAAACAATTTATAAATATTTTTGTAACAAAGAATTACTTATTGAAGAAAGCACCACAACAGTTCACAAGGAAATCCATGAAATTATCAATACTATAATTTCAAAAAATTATAATGCAATTGAAGAGAACTTTGAAATTAGAAAAATGTTTAAAGAGATGTTCCAATCATCAGATGACTCTCCTATTTATCAATTAAAAAAACATTATCCTGAAATTTACGAAATTGTTATTGCAAGAGAAATTAATGAGTGCAATACGACGTTTGAGCAAAACATCATAAAAGGAATTCAACAAGGATATTACCGCGAAAACATAAATATCAAAAATTACATTCAGTTTTATTACAATCTTGTTTTCACGATAAAGGAAAACATAAGTTCCGAAAAAGAAGGACAGCAAATAGAACTTGAAGTTTTAGAATACCACACTAGAGCAATGGCTACGCCAGCTGGAGTTATCGAATTAGAAAAACAATTACTAAACTATACTAAATAATGAAGAGAATAATTTTAATCGCAATTCTGACATTAGGCCTATCGGTCCAATCTCAAAATTTGAGCAACACTGGATCAGGTCCAGCAAAAACGTTGACATTAAAGGACGCAATCAACTATGCCTTAGAAAACAAAGCTGATGCTAAAAAATCTAAATTACAAGTTGAAAATAGTGAATACCAAATTCAAGAAGTTCGCTCTAGAGCTTTGCCTCAAATTTCTGCTAATGGAAGTTTGACTTACAATCCAGTATTGCAAACTACAGTAATTGATGGATCAGCTTTTGGTCAGCCAGGAACAACTATTCAAGCTTCTTTTGGACAAAAATGGAGTTCTACTGCTGGTGTGTCTTTAACACAAGCTATATTCGATCAGTCTGTTTTTACAGGTTTGAAAGCCGCAAGATCAACTAGAGAATTTTATCTTATAAATAATCAGTTAACTGAGGAGCAAGTAATCGAGCGAGTAGCAAATAATTATTACCAAGTTTATGTTCAAAGACAAAAACTAACTGTTATTGATAGCACGTTTAAAAACACTACTAAAGTTAAGGACATCATCAAAGGACAATTTGACAATGGTCTAGCTAAGAAAATTGATTTAGACAGAATATTGGTTAAAATTTCAAATATCAATACGATGCGTCAGCAAGTATTGAATGCAGTACAAATACAAGAAAATGCATTGAAATTTTACATGGGAATGCCAATCGAAATACAAATCGACATTCCACAAACTGCATTTGAAGTAAGTCCGCAATCTCTATCTGAGATTCCAGATACTACTAATAGAACTGAATATTTGTTGATGAAAAAACAAGAAGAGCTTTTGACCTATCAGAAAAAAGCAATTGAAGCAGGTTACTATCCTACTCTATCATTAAGTGCTGGATATAATTATATAGGACAAGGTCCGAAAATGCCAATTGGTGCAAAACCATCAGATGGGGTTTATTGGTCTGATTTCTCTTCTATTGGTTTAAACTTGAGAGTTCCCATTTTTACTGGTTTCAGCACTCGTGCTAAAGTGAGACAAGCAGATGTGGATTTAAGATCTCTTAAAGTTGGTATTGATGACACAAAATTAGCGCTTGATTTGGCTTTCGCCAATGCTAAAACGCAAATTGACAACAGTTTGATTACTATAAACAATCAAAAAGATAATGCACAATTAGCTAAGGAAGTTTTAGACAATACAAGAAACAACTATATACAAGGATTAGCTTCATTAACGGATTTATTGGATGCAGAGAATTCATTAACAGAAGCACAAAACAATTACACCTCTGCAATACTAGAGTACAAACTAGCAGAAATTCAATTAATCAAATCTAAAGGAGAATTAAAATCATTATTAAATAACTAAGAACATGAAAAAAATTATAATAACCGTAGTAATTATTGCAGTAACTCTTGGAGCTATAGCTTTAGTTTTAACAAATAACAAAAAAGAAAACGAAGCGAAAATAGCTGTTGTTGCAGAGAAAAATGCTGCTGTATCGGTTAGAATTGATACCGTGAAGACACAAGAAATTTCTCTGGATTTCTCTTCTAATGGAAATTTTGAGCCAGTACAAGAATTAAGATTCTCTGCTGAAAAATCCGGTAAAATAACAAAGGTTTTAGTTAAAGAAGGTGATTACGTTTCAGTAGGGCAAACGCTAGCAATTGTAAGAAGCGATGCTATCAATGTAAGTGCACAAAATGCAAATGCTGTATATCAAAACGCTGCTTCAGATTATAGCCGATTTGAAAATGCTTTTAAAACAGGTGGTGTTACTAAACAGCAATTAGACCAAGCTAAACTAGCAATGGTAAACGCTAAATCTAATTTAACTCAAGCTAATATCAACGTAGGAGATACAAGAATTAAAGCTCCAATAAGTGGTTACATCAATGCTAAGTATATTGAAGTAGGATCTATTGTAACAGGAATGCCTGCGACTCAATTATTTGACATTGTAAATGTTTCTAGATTAAAACTAAAAGTAAATGTTAGCGAAAGCCAAGTTGCAAGTTTGAAAGTAGGAAGCGCAACTAATGTAAAAGCGAGTGTTTACCCCGATAAAACTTTTTCAGGTAAAATCACCTTTATTGCTTCAAAAGCAGATGAGAGTTTGAATTTTCCAGTAGAAATTGAAATCGCAAACAATTCTTCAGCAGACTTAAAAGCAGGAATGTATGGAACTGCAGAATTTGCATCAAACAGACAAAAACAATCATTGAAAATTGTACCAAGAAATGCATTTGTAGGTAGTGTAAGTAGCAACCAAGTTTTTGTGATCGAAAATGGAACTGCTAAACTAAAAACTGTAACTGCTGGTAGAATCCTGGGTGACCAAGTTGAGATTTTAGATGGATTAAATGATGGTGAAACTGTAATTATTACAGGTCAAATTAACCTTCAAGACGGAACGAAAGTGGAAATTATAAAATAATTCATAAAGTCAAAAGTCTTAAAGAAACCGCTTAGATCCTAAAGCTCTAAGCTTAAAGCAAAATATAAATATGAAATTAGCAGAAATATCCATAAAACGTCCGTCGTTAATAATTGTATTATTTACAATATTAACACTTGGTGGGTTGTACAGTTACAGCAATTTGGGTTACGAATTGATTCCGAAATTTGAAACTAACGTGATTTCGATTGCAACTATTTATCCGGGTGCTTCACCAAATGAGGTAGAGAGCTCGGTGACTAAAAAGATTGAAGATGCAATTGCTTCATTGGAAAACATTAAAAAAATAGATTCTAAATCATACGAGAGTTTATCTACAGTTGCCATTACATTGACTTCTTCAGCTGATGTAAACGTTTCGATGAATGATGCGCAACGTAAAATTAACGCTATTATTAGTGATTTACCAGATGATGTGGAGACTCCTTCTTTGAGTAAATTCTCGTTGAGTGATTTACCAATTATGACTTTAGGTGCCTATGGAAAAATGGATGAAGCTGCCTTCTACGATTTGATCGATAAAAAGTTAGTTCCAGTTATTTCTCGTGTGCAAGGAGTTGCTCAAGTAAACATCATTGGAGGTCAAGAAAGAGAAATTCAAGTAAATCTTGATGCAGCAAAAATGCAAGCTTATGGACTTTCTGTTTTACAAGTACAGCAAAATGTTTTATCCTCTAACTTAGATTTCCCAACAGGAAATATTCAAACGAGAGAGCAAAAAATATTAATTCGTTTAGCTGGAAAATATAAAAGTGTTGACGAGTTAAGAAACCTTATTGTTTCGTCTAAAAACGGAATTCAAATCCGTCTTAAAGACATTGCTGATGTTCAAGATACACAGAAGATCACTGAAAAAATAGCGCGTGTAAACCAAAAAAGCGCAATCGTTTTACAAATCATCAAACAATCGGATGCGAATGCGGTTGCGGTAAGTGAAGAGGTTATTAAAACTATTGATAAACTAGAAAACGAATACAAAGCGAATAGTTTAAAGCTTGAAGTAGCTAAGGACAGTACTGTTTTTACGTTAATGGCTGCTGATGCGGTTGTACACGATTTACTTATTGCAGTTCTTTTAGTAGCTCTCGTAATGTTATTTTTCTTACACAGTATTAGAAACTCGTTGATTGTAATGATTACGATTCCAGCTTCGTTAGTTGCGACTTTTATTGGAATTTATTTGATGGGTTATACTTTGAACTTAATGAGTTTATTAGGACTATCGCTCGTTGTAGGTATTCTGGTGGATGATGCTATCGTGGTACTAGAAAATATTTATAGGCACATGGAAATGGGCAAGAACAAAGTGCGCGCTGCTTATGATGGAACAGCAGAGATTGGTGGAACCGTAGTTTCGATTACTTTAGTAATTGTCGTAGTGTTTTTACCTATTGCATTGAGCACAGGATTAGTTTCAAACATTATCACGCAGTTTTGTGTTACTGTAATTATATCAACATTATTATCTTTATTAGCATCTTTTACGATCATTCCATGGTTGTCTTCTCGATACGGTAAATTAGAACATATTCAGGGTAAAAATCTTTTTGGACGTGTTATTCTTGGATTCGAAAGTTATTTAACTCGTTTTACAAACTGGATTTCTGGATTGTTAACGTGGTGCCTAGACCATTATATTAAAACTATTTTAGTGGTATTAGTATTGTTTTTTGGTTCGACTATCGGTTTATTAGGAGGTGGTTTTATTGGTGGGGAATTCTTTGCTGCATCAGATAGTGGTGAGTTCTTAGTTCAAATTGAAATGCCAAAAGATGCTTCATTAGAACAAACCAACTTCATGACTCAAAAAGCAGAAGCTTTTTTAAGCAAGGAAGAATATGTAGCAAGCCAAATTGCAACTGTAGGTCAAACTAGTGGTGGACTTGGAGCTGCTCAAGCAACAGCTTACAAATCTGAAATCAACGTGAAGATGGTTGAATTAGACAAACGCAGTGAACCTGCAAATGTTTATGCAGCCAAAACGAAACGTAAATTAGAAAAATTATTAGTAGGTGCTAAAGTTAAAACGGTTCCAGTTGGTATTTTAGGAACTGCTGAAGATGCGACTTTAAATTTAATTGTAACAGGAACAGATGTAGCTAGCGCAATGAAATTTGCGAAACTAGCAGAAAAAGAATTGTATACAATTCCGGGAGCAACAGAGATCGAATTATCAGTTGAAGATGGAAACCCAGAAGTAAACGTAAAAGTAGACAGAGATAAAATGGCTGCACTTGGATTAAGTCTACAAAGTGTGGGTATGACAATGCAAACTGCGTTCAGCGGAAATACTGATGGACGTTATAGAGCTGGAGAATATGAATATGAAATTAACATTAAGTACAATGCTTTTGATAGAAAAAGTATTACTGATGTAAGTAATTTAATTTTCATTAATGAGTTAGGTCAACAAATCAAACTAAATCAATTTGCTTCGGTAACTGAAGGTTCAGGTCCAAGTAATTTAGAGCGAAGAGATAAATCGGCATCTGTTACCGTAAAAGGTCAGAATGTAGGTGTTGCATCGGGAACAATTGTTGCGCAATGGCAAGAGAAAATTGATAAACTTGAAAAACCAGCTGGAGTAAATTACATTTGGGGTGGTGATCAAGAAAATCAATCAGAAGGTTTTGGAACACTTGGAATTGCTTTATTAGCAGCTATTATTTTAGTTTACTTAGTAATGGTATCCTTGTATGACAGTTTTGTGCATCCATTCGTAGTATTGTTTGCTATACCGCTTTCGTTTATTGGAGCGATGTTAGCTTTGGCTTTGACCAATAACACACTGAATATCTTTACCATTCTTGGTATCATCATGCTAATTGGTCTGGTTTGTAAAAATGCGATTATGCTTGTGGATTATACCAATCAACGCCGTAAAGCTGGCGAGACAATTAGAACAGCATTAATCCAAGCGAATCACGCTAGGTTACGTCCTATTTTGATGACTACTATTGCGATGGTTTTTGGAATGGTGCCTATTGCACTAGCATCAGGAGCTGGAGCGGAATGGAAAAATGGATTAGCTTGGGTAATTATTGGTGGATTAATTTCCTCTTTATTCTTAACGCTGATTATTGTTCCGGTTATTTACGAAATCATGGAGAAAATTATTGCTAAGTTCTCTAAAGGTGAAAAAGTAGATTACGATGTCGAAATGATTGCTGATTACGAGCACAGAGAGTTAAGTGAAGATGGGTTTACACCAAAACATTAATTTCTAATTATAATACTAAAAACGACCTATTCATTAATTTGAATAGGTCGTTTTTTTTACAAGACATTTTAGTATCTAAAAAATCAAAGTTACACTAATGAAGCGATTTTATAGGATATAAGGGATGAGTTTAGAAGAATTATTAAAAGGAAATAAAGCGTTGCTTTTACTAATTAAATCTTAAATAAAGAATTTTAAAACTTTTAATAAATTTAATAAATAACTGATTTTCAATATTGTAAATGGTCGTGTTACATTCTTACGATGTAAACATAGAACCTATAAACTTTTTTATGGCACGCTACTTGGATATGGCTAATCAAATAAGTTGAAAAGCGTAAGCCGAAAAGCTAAAGAGTAGGCAAACATTCAAAATACATTTATCATGAAAAAAATTACTTTATTAGTAGCTAGTATTTTCCTTTTTGGAGGTAGTGTAGCTAACGCAACAGAGAGAATCGATTTCTCTGTAATTAAAAAATCTCTAGTAGATTTTAGAAATTCGGAGCCAATTGTGTTCACAGAGAGAGGAGTTGAATTTTTCATCTTTCCTGACGGACAACTAGACTTTAACACGCGACCTTCAAATGGCCGTGATCATTATTACAAATCAAATAGTAGAGGTGATGTTAATAGAACTTATGGAGCACCTCACAACTCTAAAAACAAAAATTATGGCGTAAAGGTTTTACACGATAATTCAGGTAGAGTTAGACAAGTAGGTAATGTTTTTATTAACTATGATTCTAATGATAGAGTTAAACGTGTAGGTTCTGTTTACATGGCTTACAGCCGTTACGCTTTAGAACAAGTGGGTGGTTTACAAATCATGTACAACCGTAAAGGTCAAATCGTGAATACTATTGGAAGTGTAAATGGTGGTAAAGCGTACGCTTACAATCAAAACAACTACGGTAATAACGATTACGCTTATGAAAGAAACAATAATGATGACAACTACTATTATAGAACGGCTAGTCCAAAACTGGTAGGAAATGCAGACATTACAATTATCAAAAGATAGTATGACTGGTAAGCATAGTTAAATAATAGTTTTGAATTAGTTATTAGAATTATTAAAAAAATTCCCGCTGGTATAACAACCAACGGGAATTTTTATATTTATATCAGCGTATAAAGAAATTAATCGCAGCCATCAATACCGCAACTATCGCCTTGCGTGGTATTAATTAATTTAACTTTTGAATCAAATTTTCCTTCCTGCCATACTTTTTCAAGTGTTTCTAAAAACGCAGTGGCTGGCTGTGCACCTGAAACAGCATATTTATTATCGAACACGAAGAACGGAACGCCTTGTACACCTATTTCTTGGGCAGTGCTAATATCTTTCTTTACATCATCTGAAAAAGCATCTGTACTTAATACTTCATCAATACTTTTAGGATTTAAGCCCACTGAAATTCCTAATTCCTTTAAAGTACCTTTATCGTTGATGTCTTTACCTTCAGTTAAATAGGCTTTAAATAAAAGTTCCTCTAATTCATCAGATAGTGAATGCTTTTTAGCTAAATGTAACAATCGATGCGCATCAAACGAATTTGCAAGAACAGCTTTTTCAAAATGGAAGTCTAATCCTGCAGTTTTAGCATTTTGAGTCATATTGTCAAGCATGCCTTGAGCCCAGTCAATCCCTTTTCCGTACTTATCAGCAAGATGAGTAACCATATTATCCTCCTTAGAAGCTACGAAACTTGGATCTAACTGATAACTTTTCCATTCAATTTCCACCGCATTTTTATGTTCGAAAAGGCTAAGAGCTTCTTCAATTCTTCTTTTTCCTATATAGCAAAACGGACACATAATATCCGACCAAATTTGAACTTTTAATTTATTTTCCATCTTTATGTCTTTTATAAAAAATTAGGATTATTTCTCGAACACAAAATTAACTAATTCCATTTTGAGAGTCTTTGACTTTAGGTTTATATTAGGATAGTTCGAAGCCAAACACTTGAAAAATTAGGCTTATCTTGAGTCTCTTGCTAATCTATAAATGAAATCAAAAATAGGATTAATTAAATATTACCCACAATTTTGTCCATAGTCCAAGCTGTATGAGATGCTGTTTTTCCATTTGAAGGATGAATTTCATTTCCGATAAGTTGCTCTCGTATATTTTCAACATGAAATAATTGTATGTTTTCTGGATTATCAATGAACAAATCAGTTACACCATCTTCATTGGACAGCACAACAGACTCCTCATTAAAAACCGAAAAACTAATTTTACCTTTACTCCCAAAGATCTCGACCGTATCTTCACGCATGCTGCAACCAAAATTCCAACTACCTGAACCCGTCACGCCACATTCGTGCAACCAGCAAGCACTTATAGCGTCTTTAGAGGTGTATAATCCTTGTTGGTTTAAACTTATTCCTTTAGCCTCTTTTACATCGCCTAAGAGATGAATAAACAAGTCTAATCCATGACTTGCTAAATCATCAAAATAACCCGCAGTAGCGATAGACTTATCTGTGCGCCAATTGTATTCTCCGGATAAATCTTGAGAGTTTGCCGGTTTACTTAAATGCCATCTTATATGACGTAACTCCCCTATAGCATTACTATCAAGCCATGTTTTAATTTGTTTAAAGCGAGGTAATGATCGGCGATAGTAAGAAACAAACAAAGGGATTTCTTTACTCTTAAAAGCCTCGTAAATATCCAAGCAATCTTGTTGACTTGGTGCTAATGGTTTTTCTATACAGCATATTTTTCCAGCTGCTGCGACTTTAAGTCCATAGAATTTATGAGTATCTGGCGGTGTAGCGATATAAACCGCATCGACTTCTTCATCATTAATCAAATCATCAGCGTTACTGTAATATTTGCTAATCCCATGTCGTTGAGCATAATCTTTTGCTTTACTTTCATCTCTTCTCATTACTGCAACAACTTCGAAACCTTTTGTTTTTTGATAGGCTGGACCACTTTTAACTTCTGTGACTTTACCGCACCCTAAAATACCCCAGCGTATTATTTTCGTCTCGTTATCTTCTAGTCTCATGATTAATATATTTTATGTATTACACATTAAAGTAAAAATAGAGTTATTTATTAATTGTTTATCAATAAAACTAGGCTAAAAAGTTTAAAGCCAGAAGCCGACTATTTTACAGAAAATTATAATCCTATTGTTTATTTCTGGTTATACTAAAAAACTACTTCTGAAATTTTTTCGAATTAAGAGATTCCTCCTAATCAATATAAATGAAGACTATTTAGAAAAGCAAAAAACCATCAAGATTAAACTTGATGGTTTTTTTAAAATTTTAAAATTCAAATTATGCCAATAAATCCAACACTGTCGAAGGGAACAATCCTAATGCGATATTCAATACAATTGCAACAACTGCTACCGCATAAATAACGAATGGTGTTGCTTTTCTTTCTTCGTTTGGCTCTTTAGTGTACATTGCCAAAATTAGTTTGAAATAATAGCCAACACTTATAATAGAGTTTACAACTGCTACTATCACAAGAACTAAGTAACCTGATTCAATTGTATCACTAAACAAGACTAATTTAGCAAAAAATCCAGCAAAAATAGGGATACCAGCCATTGAAAGTAACGAACCAGTTAATATCGCAGCTAATAAAGGATTGTTTTTTCCTAAACCGTGAAAGTTTACAATATCTTCATTGTCTCTATTTTTACAAACGTAAATGATTACGCTAAACGCAGCAATTCCTGATAATGCATACGCAGAAGCATAGTACAACAAACTTCCAGCTGAAGTTGATAAACTCAATAAAGTCATCAGCATAAAACCAGCGTGAGATACACCTGAAAAAGCAAGCATTCTTTTTACATTTACTTGGCGCAATGCCATAATATTTCCAACAGTCATTGAAGCCATAGATATAACTACTACAACAATTTTAAACGATTCTGAAATATCAGCATTCATTACAGATAATAATTTGTACAAGGAAGCCATAGCAACCACTTTTACTAATGTACTCATCAATGCAGTAGTCATTGTAGGAGATCCTTCGTATACATCTGGTGCCCAAAAGTGAAAAGGAACAGCAGCAACTTTGAATAACATTCCTATTGTCAATAACACAATTCCTATTGGGAACCAAATAGGTAATTCAGCTGATTGGGACATTGCAGCAATATCGCTAACATTAAAACTTCCCATTGCACCGTAAATCATACAGATACCGAAAAGAATAATTCCTGAAGCAAATGAACCCATTAGGAAATATTTCATTCCTGCTTCATTACTTTTTAAATTTAAACGATCACTTGCCGCAAGCACGTACAATGCAATTGACAATATTTCAATTCCTAAAAAGAACATCGCTAAGTTTCCAAAAGAAACCATTGCTACCGCTCCCGAAAGTAAAAATATTTTTATGGCAATGTAATCTGAGATTTTAGATTGATGCTTTTCATAAAAGTTATGACTTAAAGAAACTAAGAAGATAGTAAGAACGATAAACAACGAGGAAAATGAAGTAGAAAATTTACTTACAACAATCATATCGTTATAATAACTCTCTGTAGAATTAAACTCAGATATAGTTAAACCAAGAACGGCTAACAATCCAACGATTGTTAACGGCACAATGGCTTTAGTCAAATTGAAAATTTCAAGTAAAAGGCATAAAACACCTAATCCTATTATAGCTATTAATGTATTCATTTTTTTATCTGACTAGTTAATTCTATTAATTTGATTTAAGATTTCTTCTAGACTTGGTGTAATCAAATCTATTATTGGTTTTGGATACATCCCAAAAAACAATAAAACGGTGATAATTGCTACCAATGTAATTCCTTCATTCATACTTACATCAGCAAATACTTTAGAATTCGTTTCTCCTAACATTGAGTGTTGGAACATCCTTAACATATAATAAGCGCCCAAGATAATTGTTGTTCCTCCTAATATAGCAAACCATACATTCACTTGTGATAAGCTATATAATACTGTAAATTCTCCAACGAAGTTAAAAGTAGCAGGCAAAGAAATCGAAGCCATAACTAATATTAAAAACATCGATGTAAATTTTGGAGTTTGAGAACGAATTCCTCCCATTTCAGCAATTACTCTAGTTTCATATCTTCTATAAATAATTTCAGCAGTATAAAACAAACCAACTACTACAAATCCGTGCGCAATCATTTGCAAAACTGCACCACGCAATCCATCAGGAGTTAAAGTGTAGGTTCCAGCTGCAATTAAACCTACGTGTGCAAGTGAAGAATATGCTAGTAATTTCTTCAAGTCCTTTTGTCTCAAAGCTACTATAGAACCATAAATTACTCCTGCAATTCCAATAGCTATAAATACATATTTGTATTCTGAAGCTGCTAATGGCGTAATAGGTAATTGCCAACGGATAATGCTATACAATCCCATTTTAAGCATAATACCAGATAAAAGCATGGTTCCAACAGTTGGTGCTTTTTGATACACATTTGCTTGCCAAGTGTGAAATGGAATTAAAGGAATCTTAATGGCATACGCCAAAAAGAACGCTAAGAAAATCCAAAATTGCTCTGTTGCTGATAAAGTAACTTTATATAAATCTTCAATAAGGAAGCTTCCTGCTTTTTGGTACAAATAAACAAATGCGATTAGCATGAATAATGAACCTGCAAGGGTATAAATAAAGAATTTTACCACTGCTTTTCTTCGTTCTTCAACGTCTCCATTACCCCAAACTAATGCGATAAAGTAGATGGGAATTAGAGATAGTTCCCAGAAAATATAGTATAAAAGTCCATCGCTAGCTAAGAATGTTCCCACCATAGCAAACGACATGAAAAGAATTAATGCGTAAAATGATTTTGCATTTTTATAATCATTTCCAAAAGAGGAGAAAGTAATAATTGCTGTTAAAACCGTTGTCAATAAAACCATCGCTAACGAAAGACCATCTGCTTTCAGCGCAAAAGAAACATTAGGTTTTGAAATCCACTGACTGATAAAACTGATGTTTTCACCAAGGTTAAAATGGTTTAATAGTACGATTGAACAACCTGCGGCCGCCAACCCAAAGAACAATGCTACTTTTGAAGCTAGTTTATCGCCCGCTAGAAATGTGACTAACGCACCAACAAAAAGTATAATTAATATTAGAGATACATTCATAGTATAAATTATTGAGCTAAAAATAAATAAGAAATAATGGCACAAAGCCCAATCACAAAAGCAAAAAGATAAAGTCCAATACTTCCGGACTGCAATTTCTTCCCTTGAAAACTTATTTCGTTAGTAACTTTCCCAAGTCCAAAAACTAGAGAAGATAAACTTGTTTCTATAGTGTCTCTAAAAAATCCTGACAAAACATTGATTGGTTTAACAATTATAGCGTCATAGAATTCGTCCACGTAATATTTATTATAAAGCACTTTTGAGAATCCAGTAATAGCAGCATCTTCTGCAGGAACAGAATCTTGCTTAATGTATTTGGCGTAAGCCAAACCAATACCAATTAATCCACCAACAACTGCAATAGCCATTAATATATATTCATTAGTCCCTAAATGATGAGCAGCTGTTGCTAATTTTGGCAAAATTGGAGTTAAATATTCATTCAACCAGCTGTTTCCCGGTAAACTAATCAAACCACCTATTGTTGCTAAGATTGCTAACACGATAAGAGGTATAGTAATCAAAGAATTACTTTCATGTAAATGATTTTTTTGATCCATCGTTCCTCTAAATTCTTTGAAAAAAGTTAGGAACATCAATCTAAACATATAGAACGCCGTCATTATCGAAGCTACAGAACCAATCACCCATAAAGGAATGTTGCTATGAAAAGCCACTAACAAGATTTCATCTTTCGAGAAAAAACCTGAAAATAATGGAACTCCTGAAATAGCTAGAGAAGCAATAAGCATTGTTCCAAATGTAATTGGCATCGCTTTTTTAAGTCCGCCCATATTGCGCATATCTTGTTCGCCACCCAACGCATGAATAACAGAACCAGAACCTAAGAACAAACAAGCTTTAAAGAATGCGTGTGTTATTACATGGAAAACGGCAACTTCATAAGCGCCTAATCCCAACGCTAAGAACATTAATCCTAATTGGGAAACGGTAGAATAAGCTAATACTTTTTTAATGTCATTTTGAACTAATCCAATAGTAGCAGCTACTAACGCAGTGATCGCTCCAACAACAGCAATTATAGATTGAACATCTGGTGTTAGATCAAACAAGAAATTCATTCTCGTGATCATAAAGATTCCTGCAGTTACCATTGTAGCAGCGTGAATTAATGCTGAAACAGGTGTTGGACCTGCCATTGCATCCGGTAACCAAGTGTATAATGGTATTTGTGCTGATTTACCACAAGCTCCAATGAATAGTGCAAACGCAGCAGCTGAAAGCCAGTACATATTTAAATCTGTAGCTCCAGAAATTGCTGTTTTTAAAGTAGAGAAATCTAAAGTGTTGAATAACATTCCTAGGATGAAAATTCCAATTAACAATCCTAAATCTCCAATTCTATTCATGATAAACGCTTTCTTAGCCGCATCATTGAATTCTTGGTTTTTATACCAAAACCCAATCAATAAGTAAGAACAAAGACCTACGCCTTCCCAACCAATGAACATTACTAATAAGTTACTTCCTATTACAAGTGTAATCATGAAAAAAACAAACAAATTCAAATAGGCAAAAAAGGTATGCATCTTTTCATCGTCGTGCATGTAACTAATAGAATAAAGGTGAATCAAAGATCCTATTCCAGTTACAAAAAGCAACCATAAAATAGATAATTGGTCTAATAGAAAACCAAAGTCTACTTTAAAATTACTGATTTGGATCCAATCAAATAATTGAATTTGAATTGGTTCTTTTGAAGCGGTTATTTGTCCGAAGAAATAAAGTGAAACAGCGAATGAAACTGCAACAGTTAATGTCCCAATTATTCCAGCTACTGTTTTTCCTAAACTTTTTCCGAAGAAAATATTAATTAAAAACCCTAAAAAAGGAGCTAATAATAAGAGTAAAGATAAATTTGTATTCATTATAGTTTATCCTTTTAAGTTTTTTAAATTGTCTATTGTAATCGAGCCAACATTCCTAAAGATAGAAACTAGAATTGCCAATCCTACTGCAACCTCTGCCGCAGCTACCGCCATAGAGAAGAAAACAAAAACTTGTCCTTCTGCATCTTGATGATAAGTTGAAAATGCTACGAATAATAAACTCACTGCATTCAACATAATTTCTATTGACATAAATACGATAATGGCATTTCGTCTATATAAAACTCCAAAAACACCAATACAAAAAAGTATTACGCTTAGGAATATATAATTTTCAATACCAATTTGGTTTAAAATATTATTCATATTACTTTTCTAATTTTTCTTTTTTAGACAATAAAACGCTTCCTATCATTGCTACTAAAAGTAATACAGAAGCAAATTCAAAAGGAACCATATATTCATTAAGGAGTACTTTCCCTAATACCTTTATAGATTGATAATCTTCACCCGTGGAAGTGTATTCACCAACTATAGGTTTTGAATTAATAAAAATGGCAATTAAAACCAAACTGATTAAAACAAAAGAAACAATCGCTCCTAGTCTGGTAATTCTTGGTCTATATACTTCTTTTTTCTCATTCAAATTCATCAACATTATGGTGAACAAGAACAAAATCATAATTGCACCCGAATAAACTATGATGTGAACTATTGCTAAAAATTGAGCATTTAGTAAGAAATAGTGTCCTGCAATAGAGAAAAAACAAATCACTAGATAAATAGCACTGTGAATTGGGTTTCTACTGTAAATGGTTAAAAATGCAGTTAATAATGTTATAAATGCTAATACACAAAATATAATTTGAACAGCAGATGCATTTGCAAAATCAGGTATATTGATCATTATTTAGCGTTTTTTAATTGAGCATTTTTCATTGCAATATCTAATGGCATGACCAATTTATCTTTTCCAAAAATAAAATCTTCTCTATCATAACTTGAAGGTACAAGCAATTTAGAAGTCGTCAAGTAAATAGCATCTTTCGGACATGCTTCTTCGCATAATCCACAGAAAATACAACGCAACATATTTATCTCATATATTGAAGCATATTTTTCTTCTCTGTACAAGTGCTTTTCGTCTGCCTTGCGTTCCTCAGCTTTCATTGTGATTGCTTCGGCAGGACATGATAATGCACATAATCCACAAGCGGTACAATTTTCTCTACCTAGTTCATCACGCTTTAATTGATGTTGACCACGATAAACCGGACTCATTTCACGTACTTGCTCTGGATACAAAATCGTAACCTTTCTAGTAAACAAATGCTTAATTGTGATTATCATTCCTTTGACAATCGCAAGGAGATACATTCTTTCTAAAAAAGACATCTCTTTATTAGAGACTACTTTTTTTCTTCCCGATAAGGATATACTTTCTATTGACATTTTTTATTTTTATTTGAAGCTTATTCCTGCTATCCGTTTCAATCTTTATGTCGCTATAGCTCACATAAAGGATTTCCGCTTCTATCAGGGCTACTGCTTTTTGGTGCTAATTAAAATCCTAAATAAGCAAAAATTTCTGCTCTCAAAATTACTATTCCAGTTATCATGATATTTACAATCGCTAATGGAATTAAGATTCTCCAACCCAAATGCATCAATTGATCATATCTAAATCTTGGTATAGTCCAACGAACCCACATGTAAAGGAAAATGAAACCACATATTTTAACAAATAGAGCAGCTATTCCTATAACATTGGCAATATTTACACCCCAGTTTTCTACTGCCCAACTCATTCCAGGATAGTTATATCCTCCAAAGAATAAAACAGCGAGAATAGTAGAGGAGATAAACATATTTGCATATTCAGCAAATAAATAGAAACCCATTTTCATCGAAGAATATTCTGTATGATATCCACCAACTAATTCTGTTTCACATTCCGCTAAATCAAAAGGAGTTCTGTTTGTCTCTGCAAAAGCACAGATTAAGAAAATAAAGAAGGATAATGGTTGGTAAAAAACATTCCAGTTCAATCCAGCCTGTTGTGCTGAAATCTCTCTTAAACTTAAAGTACCAGTCATCATTAATAAAGCAATCAATGAAAGTCCCATTGCTACCTCATAAGAAATCATTTGAGAAGCGGCACGAACTGCACCAATCAATGAGAATTTATTATTAGAAGCCCATCCACCAATCATGATTCCGTAAACACCTATTGACATTACACCAATAAGATATAATAATGCAACATCGATATCGGTTGCTTGAAGAATAATATCTCTTCCAAAAAGGTGAAATTTGTCTCCCCAAGGAATAACGGCACTAGTCATTAATGCTGTTGTCATTGCAAGAGCAGGTCCTGTAAAAAACAAAAATCGGTTAGGGGTATCAGGCTCAAATTCTTCTTTAGCAAACAATTTTAAACCATCGGCAAGTGGCTGTAATATTCCACCTTTTCCAGCTCTGTTAGGACCGATACGATCTTGAAGCCAAGCGGCTACTTTTCTCTCAGCTAATGTAGAGTACATCGCCATTAACATTGTAATTGCAAAAACAACTAAAATGATAACGCTTTTCTCTATAATTAAAGTACTATCCATTTTTTAAATGTTACCATGTTTAAAATCTTCCTCTTCATTTTTATCCAAAGGGATAGCTGGCATGCTTATTTTTTTACGGTCTTGTTCTCTACCTAAAAGGATTTGATCTTCAGTAGCGATTTCAACAGTTTCTAATTTTCTAGTGTAATTATTTTGATTAATAACAGAGTCTTTTTCAAATTCTCTTGGTCCTTCAATAATCCAATCTGAAACTTCTTTGTGATCAAAACGACAACCATTACAAATAAATTCTTCTACTTCATGGAATTCATCTTTTCTACCAGTTACACGTTGGATTTCATCACCAAACATCCAAACTGTAGTTTTTCCACAACATTTATCGCAATCTCTATGTGCATTGTAAGGCTTGTTGAACCACACTCTAGATTTAAATCTAAATGTTTTATCAGTCAATGCTCCTACTGGACACACGTCAATCATATTTCCTGAAAACTCATTATCAATTGCTTTCGAAATACAAGTAGAAATGTTTGAATGATCACCTCTATCCATAACTCCGTGAACACGATCATCAGTCAATTGATCTGCAACCATTACACAACGGTAGCAAAGAATACAGCGATTCATGTGCAATTGAATATTCTCACCTATGTTCTCTGGTTCAAATGTTCTTTTCTCCTCTATAAAACGACTTTGAGATTTTCCATGTTCGAAACTTAAATTTTGCAAATCACATTCACCAGCTTGGTCACATACAGGACAATCAAGTGGGTGATTAATCAATAAAAATTCAGTTACTGATTTTCTAGCTTCTTGAACTCTCTCAGAAGATTTGCTATTAACTTCCATTCCATCCATACAACCCGTTACACAAGAGGCCATTAATTTTGGCATTGGTCTTGGATCAGCTTCACTACCTTTAGCAACTTCCACTAAACAACAACGGCATTTTCCACCGCTCCCTTTTAGTTTAGAATAATAGCACATTGCGGGCGGAACAACTTCCCCACCTATCATACGTGCCGCTTGCAGGATCGTTGTTCCTGGTTCTACTTCTATCGACTGTCCGTCTATTGTTACTTTCATTTATCTTTTTGTTTTTTTAGTTTAAGATTTAAATATTTACCTTTTACGATAAAAATAAAATCTTAAAACTTGAAACTAATTTAAACTGTTTGAATACCCACTAAATGCTTAACTGTAGAAAAAGGTTCAGCAACAAAGTGATCTCTATTTTTTATTTTCTCTGGGAAACGAATGTGGTATTCGAACTCATCTCTAAAATGACGAATCGCTGCTGCTACTGGCCAAGCTGCTGCATCACCTAAAGGACAAATTGTGTTACCTTCAATTTTACTTTGAATACTCAATAGCAAATCGATATCTTCTTCACGTCCATGACCGTTCTCAATTCTATGTAATACTTTTTCCATCCATCCTGTACCTTCACGGCAAGGAGAACATTGACCACAACTTTCATGGTGATAGAAACGAGAAAAATTCCATGTATTACGCACAATGCAAGAAGTATCATTATAAACGATAAATCCGCCTGAACCTAACATAGAACCTGTTGCAAATCCTCCATCACTTAATGACTCATAAGTCATTAAACGATCTTCACCATTTGCTGTTTTGTAAATTAAATTTGCTGGTAATACTGGAACAGAACTTCCTCCAGGAACAAATGCTTTTAATGGTCTATCAGAACTCATTCCTCCTAAATATTCATCAGAATTCATAAACTCGTAAACACTTAATCCTAATTCGATTTCGTAAACACCCGGATTTTTAACATGTCCAGAAGCTGAAATTAATTTAGTACCCGTTGAGCGACCAATACCAATTTTAGCATATTCAGCACCTGAATTATTAATAATCCACGGCACAGCTGCAATCGTTTCAACGTTATTTACAACAGTAGGATTAGACCAAAGTCCAGAGATTGCTGGAAACGGTGGTTTGATACGAGGGTTTCCTCTTTTTCCTTCTAATGATTCAATTAATGCAGTTTCTTCACCACAAATATAAGCTCCGGCTCCACAATGAACGTAAAGTTCTAAATCAAATCCTGAGCCTAATATATTTTTACCCAAAAATCCAGCAGCTTTTGCTTCGTTAATGGCTCTTTCTAATATTTTATAAACCCACATATATTCTCCACGAATGTAGATATAGGATAAGTTCGCCCCCAAAGCATAGCTCGAAGTAATCATACCTTCGATCAATAAATGAGGAATAAATTCCATCAAATAACGATCCTTAAAAGTTCCCGGCTCTGACTCATCAGCGTTACAAACTAGATGTCTTGGCTTTCCTGATTTTTTATCAATAAAACTCCATTTCATTCCAGCAGGGAAACCCGCACCACCACGACCACGTAATCCCGAAGTTTTCACTTCTTCAACTACTTCGTCAGGAGTTAAGGTTTTTAATGCTTTTTCTACTGAAGCATAACCTCCGTTTGCACGGTAAACATCATAGGTCTTTATACCTGGAACGTTTATTTTATCTAATAATATTTTTTGTGACATATTATTTATCGTGTAATATTATTTTATCGTTTTTACAATCAGCAATTAATAGGTCGATTTTCTCCTTATTCAAATGTTCCTTGTAAAAATCTCCTAACTGCATCATTGGAGCATATCCACAGGCACCTAAACACTGAACACCAACAACAGTAAAATTACCATCAGCTGTAGTTTCTCCTGGCTCAACTCCTAATTTCTCACAAGTGTAATCCATTAGATCCTCTGCTCCATTCAAACAACATGGTGATGTTGTACAGAATTCGAACATATATTTTCCAACTGGCTTTTGATTGTACATAGTGTAAAATGAAACTACTTCATAAACCTCAATTGGTTTAATTTGGATAATTTCAGCTACTTTATTCATCAATTCAAGACTCAACCAGTTATCATGTGCATCTTGAACTTCATGCAAAACCGGCAACAAAGCTGATTTTCTTTTATCTTCAGGATAATGACTGATCAATTCATTGATACGATTCATCAATGACTCAGTAATATTTATTTCTTGTGGGTGAAAGGTTCTTTCCATTTTTATTGTTTTTGCCAAAAAGGCGAAAAGTCACAAAGTTTTATAATTTATCAGATTAAATAAATCTGAAATCAATCCCGAGACTTGGGGACGTTAATCTAAAATCTCAAATTCTTTTTAAGCGTCTAATTCTCCTGCAATTACATTTAAACTTGACAAAATTACAATCGCATCCGATAGCAATGATCCTTTTATCATTTCTGGATAGGCTTGGTAATAAATAAAGCAAGGTCTGCGGAAATGTAATCGATAAGGAGTACGACTTCCATCTGTTACTAAATAAAAACCTAACTCTCCATTTCCACCTTCAACAGGATGGTATATTTCTGCAACTGGAACTGGAACTTCACCCATCACGATTTTGAAGTGATAAATCAAGGATTCCATGCTTGTGTAAACATCTTCTTTTGGCGGAAGGTAATAATCTGGAACGTCAGCGTGGAAATCATTTCCTTCTGGCATTTTATCTAAAGCTTGACGAATAATACTCAAACTCTCCCAAACTTCGGCATTACGAACGCAAAAACGATCGTAAGTATCTCCAGTTTTTCCAACAGGAATTATAAAATCAAAATCTTCGTACGAACTATAAGGTTGAGCAACACGAACGTCATAATCAACACCTGTAGCACGTAAATTAGGACCTGTAAATCCATATGAAATTGCTTGTTCAGCAGTTATAGGACCAACATCAATAGTACGATCCATAAAAATTCTATTTCTTACAAATAGATTTTCAAATTCTTGCCAAGCAACTGGAAATTCTTCTAAAAATAAATCTAATTTTCTGAAAGCTTCAGGAGACCAATCTCTCTCAAAACCACCTATTCTACCCATATTTGTAGTCAATCGAGCACCACAAATTTCTTCATAGATTTCGTAAACTCTTTCTCTAAATTGGAAAACATAAAGAAATCCAGTAAAAGCACCAGTATCAACTCCTAAAATAGAATTACAAATAATATGATCCGTAATTCTTGCTAACTCCATTACAATAACTCTCAAATATTGAGCACGTTTAGGCACCTCAATATCTAATAATTTTTCTAATGTCATCCACCAACCCATATTGTTTATAGGCGATGAACAATAGTTCATACGGTCTGTAAGCGGTGTTATTTGGTAAAAAGGACGATTTTCAGCAATTTTTTCAAAAGCTCTATGAATGTAACCAATAGTTGGTTCAGCCTCTAAAATACGCTCCCCGTCCATCAACAATACATTCTGGAAAATTCCGTGTGTTGCTGGGTGAGTAGGACCTAAATTCAAGATAGAAAGCTCGCTTCCATCATCATTTAGCTGCTCCTTCATTTTCTTAGCATAGCGATGCTCTGGTGGTAATAATAGTTCTGACATTTATAGAATGTGAAAAATTATATATTGTGTTTTTAGCAATTGTCTATTGTTCTTCCGAAGAAACGGTCATCTTTATCTGTTCTTCCACCATCTTCCATTGGAAACTCTTTACGCATGGGAAATGAAATCATTTCGTCCATGTTTAAAATACGTTTCAATTGAGGGTGACCGATAAAGTCTACTCCATAAAAATCGAATGTTTCTCTTTCCATCCAATTGGTGCAAAGAAAAATGTTTGATATTGTTTTTATCTCCGGTTTATCGCCGTTAATAAAAGCTTTTATTTTGATGCGTTTGTTGTCATACCAATTGTGCATATGATACACAATCGCAAACTGCCTGTCCACTTCATTATCTGGATAATGTATCCCACACAAATCAGTTAAAAACTGAAAACGCAATACAGGATCATTTTTCAAAAAAAGAACTAGTGCTGTAATTTTGTCAGATGCTACTTCGAACGAAAAAATATCTTTTTCTTCATTAAAACGAAAAACATTCTCGCCGAACGCTTCTGTTAATTTATCTTGAATAGCTGTGTTTTCTAATGCCATGTCTTTATTTGATATTATAAGAGGCTAATAATGCTTCGTATTCTGGAGAGCTTCTTCTTCTCACCGATTCCGATTTAACCAATTCTTGCAATTTCATAACTCCTTCTAATATTTGCTCTGGTCTTGGTGGGCAACCTGGAACATAAACGTCTACAGGAATTACTTTGTCAATTCCCTGAAGCACGGAATACGTATCAAAAATACCTCCTGAAGAAGCACAAGCTCCAACAGCAATAACCCATTTAGGCTCTGACATTTGCTCATATACTTGACGTAAAACTGGAGCCATTTTTTTTGAAATAGTTCCCATCACTAAAAGCATATCAGACTGACGTGGAGAAAAGCTTAAACGCTCTGATCCAAAACGTGCAATATCATAATGCGCACCCATTGTAGCCATGAATTCAATACCGCAACAAGAAGTCGCAAAAGGCAATGGCCAAAGTGAATTAGCTCGAGCTAAACCTACAACATCATTCAATTTTGTTGCGAAGAAACCTTCTCCAACAAAACCTTCCGGTGCTTCAGCCATTTTTATATTTGAATTACTCATCTTTTTTATTTTGTATTTGAAAATTTGAATTTACAAACAGAAACTGTCTGAAATTCAATATTTAAAACAATTTTTCATTCCCACTCTAAAGCTTTCTTTTTGATGATATAGAAGAAACCAACTAAAAGCAAAAGCATGAATATTATCATCTTTACCATACCTTCCATACCTAACTCCTTAAAGTTTACTGCCCAAGGATAAAGAAAAACTACTTCAATATCAAAAAGTACAAACAAAATCGCAACAAGAAAATATTTTACAGAAAACGGAATACGCGCATTTCCTATACCTTCAACACCACATTCAAAGTTTCTATCTTTAATTGCTGATTTTCTTTTAGGCCCTAATTTGCCAGAAACAAGAATTGTCCCCACTACAAACCCAGCAGCCAGTAAAAACTGCATTAAAATAGGGATATAATTTAATTGATCAGATTGCATATTGCGTATTTTTTTGAATGAGAATAAGCTACAAAGATAGGTTTCAAGTATGTAAAACACAAGTTTAAAACAATGATAAATTTAAAGCAAATTAGAATTACAGACTAATTTTTATTGATTATAAATAAGTAAATCGGTTTCGATTTTCAAAAGTGAGAATTTTCAGTTTTGAGCAAAAAAAAACGCTTCGAACTAAATCGAAACGTTTTATCAAAAAATAAATCTTTTGATTAGATAACTGCTACTTTCGCAGCAACTTTCCCTTTTCTTCCTTCTTCTTCTTCGTAGCTTACTCTATCACCTTCGCGTAATTCTTCCGCGTTGATTCCTGATGCATGAACAAAAATGTCTTTTCCTGTTTCTTCGTCTGTGATGAATCCGTAACCTTTAGATTCATTGAAAAATTTAACTGTACCTGTACGCATTGTAATTGTAATAATAATTTATAATGAGGCAAATGTAATATTTAATATAATACGAAATACCAACTTGTGTTTTTATTTTGTAAAATTATTGATATTCAATGCATTCTATCAAAATAGATATGCAAAAAATGACTATAAAAGATTAATATGAAGCTCTTTTAATTGCGACGGATCAATTTTAGATGGAGCATCGATCATCACATCTCTACCAGAGTTGTTTTTTGGGAAAGCAATAAAATCACGAATCGTTTCTTGTCCGCCCAAAATTGCAACTAATCTATCCAAACCAAATGCAAGTCCACCGTGTGGTGGTGCACCAAACTGAAAAGCGTCCATTAAAAATCCGAATTGCGCTTTAGCTTCTTCTTCAGTAAAACCTAAATATTTAAACATTAATTGTTGTGTAGCTTTATCGTGAATACGAATAGAACCTCCACCGATCTCATTTCCGTTTAAAACCATGTCATAGGCATTAGCACGAACTTTTCCTGGATCCGTTTCTAATAAATGCATATCCTCTGGTTTTGGAGATGTAAATGGGTGATGCATCGCATGGTAACGACCACTTTCATCATCAAATTCTAATAAAGGGAAGTCTACAACCCATAATGGCGCAAATTCTGCAGGATTTCTTAACCCTAAACGAGTTGCAACCTCCATTCGCAAGGCGCTTAACTGACCTCTTGTTTTATCTGCAGGTCCAGAAAGAACAAAAATCATATCTCCAGGCTTTGCTCCAGTAATTTTTGCCCAATTTCCTAAATCTTCTTGATCGTAAAATTTATCTACAGATGATTTATAAGTACCGTCTTCATTACATTTTGCATAAACCATTCCTGAAGCTCCAACTTGCGGACGTTTAACCCAATCAATTAAAGCATCAATTTCCTTACGTGTATAAACTCCTGCACCTGGAACAGCAATTCCCACCACTAATTCAGCAGCATTGAATACTGGAAACTCTTTATGTTTTGCAAATTCGTTTAATTCACCAAACTCCATTCCGAAACGAATGTCCGGTTTATCATTACCGTATGTTTTCATGGCATGTTCGTAGGTCATTCTTGGGAATTTATCTACTTCAATACCTTTTATTTCTTTTAGTAAGTGTCTCGTTAAGCCTTCGAACACATTTAAAATATCTTCTTGCTCCACAAAAGCCATTTCGCAATCAATTTGTGTAAACTCTGGTTGCCTGTCTGCACGCAAATCTTCATCACGGAAACATTTCACAATTTGGAAATACTTATCCATTCCGCCCACCATCAATAATTGCTTAAAAGTTTGAGGAGATTGTGGCAAAGCATAAAACTGCCCTGCGTTCATTCGAGAAGGAACAACGAAATCCCTCGCTCCTTCTGGAGTTGATTTTATTAAGTAAGGTGTTTCTACTTCGCAAAAATCTAGATCAGAAAGATACTTGCGCACTTCCATTGCTACTTTATGACGAAAAAGCAAACTATTTTTCACTGGATTTCTTCTAATATCCAAGTATCGATATTTCATTCTAATATCTTCACCACCATCTGTTTCATCTTCAATCGTAAAAGGAGGAGTAAGCGATGCGTTCAAAATATTTAGTTCGGTCACTAAAATTTCTATCTCACCAGTGCTGATATTTTTGTTTTTAGCTTCACGCTCAATAACAGTTCCTTTAACCTGTATAACAAATTCACGTCCCAAAGTCTTTGCTAATTCAAAAACTTCTTTATTCGAACGACCTTCGTCAAAAATCAATTGTGTTATTCCATAACGGTCGCGCAAATCAACCCAATTCATAAATCCTTTATCACGAGATTTTTGAACCCAACCAGCAAGTGTAACTTCTTGAGATATATTTTTGGCGGTTAGTTCTCCGCAGGAATGACTTCTATACATGGCTAAAAAATTTTTGCAAAAATAGTGTTTTGTTTTAAATTAGTACCTCTTAAAGACTCAATAAAAGAAAAGGTGCAATTCAAAGCACTTTACATTCTCTGATTTATCCATTATATGCACTGCGAAAATTAGATAAAAAAGTGAACTCAGCTATGTAGAAAATAGTAAAGGACTATTAATGAAAATTACTGAAAGCTAATTTCAAATATATTTTCTACTACAGGAAACTTGTAATGCCACACCGATTATGTTAAGGGTGATTTATATATTCAATACATAATGACGATCCGATTTGCATGGAACAACTTTCCTTCCTAGTGATAATAGCTAAAAAGATGCTTGAAACGATAAAAAAATATTATTTGATTACAGAAAATAATCATAAGTATTTAATATCGTAATCTTTAATGCAATTAAATCCCAATGTTAAGCTTTCACTCAATGTTACTAAATTGTTAAGCTAAAGTTTTTTTAATGTAAATTCTTTTATAAATTTGGTAAGAAATCTAAAAACATACTGCTATGAAAAAGTACATAATAATGACCGTTTTACTACTATCAGGAATTGCTTTTGCTCAAGATAATAACGTCAAACTAGAAGCTGTTGGTGATTTAGTAAAAACTACGTATTATTTTGACAACGGAAAAACGCAACAAGAAGGTTTCTATAAAAATGGAAAACTAGAAGGTATTTGGACTTCATACGATCTAAATGGCGCCAAAACAGCTGTTGCTACCTATAAAGGTGGGGAAAAGGTTGGAAAATGGTTCTTCTGGAATAACGAAGTAATACATGAAGTGGATTACTCACAAAGTAAAATAGCTGCAATTAAAACATGGAAAAAAGACAGTGTAGTTAACAACTAGAAAAATTTATAAAATGTAGAAAGCCTCTGATAATTCTAGACTGCACCCAAAAGTTTAGACAAATTTATAATTAATTTTGATAATAATGAGCTCGATATTTTATCGGGCTCATTTTGTTTAAATTTGACTTG